>JAZGAY010000259.1:0-3898 GCA_036475985.1 Candidatus Brocadiales bacterium | reverse complement strand
CCGGGGGGCTTGTGGCCATTAACGACTTTGGAGAGATAGTAGTAGACTGCGATACCTCCACCGGTGTTCCCGGTCTGTTTGCCGCCGGAGACGTTACAAACGTTAAGGACAAACAGATTGTTATCGCCGCCGGGCAGGGTGCCCTGGCGGCCATGGGCGTGTTTGAGTATTTGTTAAAGAGGCGGTAGGAGATTTTATTCAAAAAACCTGCCACAGACGCTGCCGGCACGAAACGTTTCTCCATCTTGTTCCAAATTTGTTGCGAAGAACCCTTTTTGTGATGAAGATACCTGATACTTGTTCGGTGGAATTAAGAGATATAATCCTGGGAGAAGAGACGGATGAGCCAAAGGTCTCTTCTGTCCTCAGGGGCCATGGCTTCAAGAACACGGAGCTTGCCCGTAAGAACCTCAGGGCACTGGCCGGTAGCCTGCCAAAGGCGGAACTCTTCCTTGAGGTGTTACCGGTCCTCTCGGACGCATTGAAGGATTGTCCCGACCCGGATGCGGCGCTTAACAACATGGAAAGGTTTGCCGAGGCCTGCTACAGCAGGATGAACCTGTATTCCTATTTGAGGCAGCATCCGTCGACCGTCTATATGTTGACGGGTTTGTTTGGTTCCAGCCAGGCGTTTTCCAACACACTCATCCGTAACCCCGAGTTTTTCTACTGGCTGTCGGGTCTTGATGAGAAGGAAGTGTTTACGGGTAAAGACAAACTGAGAGAGATATTGTTCTCAGAACTCGACGTGCTTCAGTCATTTGATAAGAGACTCAACACCTTGCGGAGGTTTAAGCGCAGGGAGTTGCTGCGAATTGGCTATCTTGACCTGGTGCTCGGCGCCCCGCTTGACACCGTTGCGAAGGCAATCTCAGACCTTGCAGATGTCGAGTTGCAGGCGGCGCTCCGGGTTGCGCACGAGCAGTTGAGACAGAGATTTCAGATTGAAGAAGAAGACCCGCAGAAAACAGGTTTTGTGGTCATTGCCATGGGCAAGCTGGGTGGAGAAGAGCTGAACTACAGTTCCGACATCGACATAATCTTTGTGTATGCACCTGAGGCACTGGGGCTCAAGAAGGCCGTTGCCGCAGAATATTGTCACCGGCTTGCGGAGCAGGTTGTGCATTTGCTAAGAACAAGTACCAGCGATGGTTACGTCTTCAGGGTCGATACACGCCTCAGGCCGCAGGGTCGTTTCGGCGCCCTGGTGAGATCACTCGACGGCTACAAAAATTATTACGAGACGCATGGGGATACCTGGGAGAGGCAGGCCTTGATAAAGGCCCGGCCCGTGGCAGGTGATATGCGGGTGGGGAAGGCGTTTATGGAAAACATAACGCCCTTCGTTTATCAGAGGTTCCTGAGACTGGCTGAAATAAACGAGATAAAACGGATGAAGAGAAGGATTGAGAGTGCCGTTGAGAAGAAGGGCGAGGCGCACCTGGAGGTAAAGACGGGGTTCGGGGGCATTAGAGACGTGGAATTTACCGTACAGTTCCTTCAATTGTTTCACGGCGGGCTGCATCCGGAGATACGCCATCACAACACCCTCCGGTCCTTAGAGTTATTGGAGAAGGCGCGATGCCTCGAGCCGCACGAAAAGAAATCCCTGGGAGAGAGTTACGTGTTTCTAAGGACGCTGGAGCACCGGCTTCAGACCATGCACGAGCTGCAGGTCCACAAGTTCTCCCCGGACGTTGAGGAACAACGGAAACTTGCAATGAAGCTCAGCTTTCGCGATACAAAAACGGCAACGGCGGAGGAGCAGTTCCAGAAAGAACTCAACAAGCACACGAAGAGGACGAACCGCATACTCAATAACCTGTTCCACAACCTGTTCGGCAGGGAGGATGAGACCCCCGCGCCGGAGGTGGACCTTATCCTCGACCCTGAACACACTGACGAACAGATGGAGGGCATGCTTGCAGGGTACAATTTCAAAGACCTTCGCAAGGCGCACCGCAACATAGAGCTGCTTTCCAAAGAGGCCCCGCCTCTGCATGATTCCCCCAGAACCCGGGCCTTCTTCGCCAGCATAGTACCGTCTCTCCTGTCCATGCTTAAACAGGTCCCCGACCCCGACATGGCGCTTAACAATCTGGAGCGTTGTACGGCCTCGCTTGGTGCCAAGACCATCTTCTTCCAGATGCTCTCTGAAAACCCGCAGGCCATTGAGGTGTTCGTTGACCTGTGCGCATACAGCCAGTTCCTGTCCGACATACTTATAAAGAACCCCGGCATGGTGGACCAGCTCATCGATTCGCTTATTATCGGCGAGCGTAAGGATACGGAGCAGATGGTAGAGGAGCTCTCCGCCATGGTGTCGCACGCCCCCGATAAAATACGCTGCCTCCGCGGCTACAAGAACCAGGAGATGCTCCGCATCGGTGTGAGTGACATACTCGGCAGGGCCGATATGAGCACCACAATGGAAGACCTCTCAGGGCTGGCGGAGGCCGTTTTCGTGAACGCCTTCAACATGTATTCGGAAGGTGTCGAGTGGGGAGACGACGCCCCTACGTTTGGCGTGCTCGCCCTGGGCAAGCTGGGCGGCAGGGAGATGTGTTATAGCTCAGACGTCGACGTGGTCTTCGTCTACGGTGAGGCGAAGGGCTCAAAGGCGGAGGTGTCAAACCGGCTGACCGAGGTCTCACAGAGGTTGATGAAGGTTCTGGGGGAGATGACCGAATGGGGGACGTTGTATAAGATAGATACCCGGCTCAGGCCCGAGGGCAGGGGCGGGATACTGGTGACGTCGCTCGAGAACTTTGGGAAGTATTACAGCAGCGGCACAAGCCTGTGGGAGAAGCAGGCCCTCACGAAGGCCAGGTGGATAGCGGGTGATAGGGGGCTTGGATGGAAGGTGATGGATGCGGTAAGGGACTGTGTCTACAGCGGGCAGTGGCAGCCGGAGATGGCTGCTGAGATTGGTGAGATGAGAGGGCGCATGGAGCGGTCCACCACCGGAAAAGACATTAAAAGAGGTTTCGGCGGTATCGTCGACATAGAGTTTATCGTGCAGCTCTTTCAACTTAAATACGGGAAAGATTATGCCGGCATACGGGCCACAAACACGCTGAAGGCGCTCAATGGCATATACAATGAACGCCTCATGGACGAGGACCATTATGAGACCCTTCTGGCTGCGTACAAATTCCTGAGGAGGGTTGAAAGCCGGATTCGCATAGTACATGACATTACCCGGGACAAACTGCCCGACTCACCCGTGGCCCTGGAGAAGCTTGCAAGGAGGCTGGGCTATGCCCCCGACGAAACCCCCTCGCCCGCCGAGAGGCTCCTCGCCGATAACGAGGCCCACACCACCCTTACCCGCAAGGTTTTTGGGGAGATATGCAGTATTCACAGAGATAATTGACACACGGCAGAGTTTGTGCTACTGGTTGAACGTGGCGGTTAGTTTTTCCAGCGGTACGATCCCGGAGTATATCAGGCCCATAAGAATCCCCCACACCACAATCGCCGGCAGTATCGGCGCCGCTATGGCCCTCAAACTCGATAGACCGTGGATCTCTCTCCCTCCCAGCATTACGAGTACCAGTGTGGAGATAGTGCAGGCGTAGTGCCCGACCGAGGGTATTATTGTCAGCAGGTTGGCTATGGAACTGTAAGCGAATATCCTGAAGGTGGCCTCGTATCCTGCCTTGCCTTTAAGAAGCCAGAAAGAGCCATGGAGTATAACCGATCCCAGAAAAAGCCCTGAGAGCCAGAGGGCTGCGAGTGCGGGTACGTTTTTAAGGGTTTCGGTAAATGGTTCATCGCTTGCCTCCTGCCCGCCGGGGTAGGGAAGCCCCGATGCAATAAGGATTAAATTATAGCTGAGGACGATGAAATATACGGCCATGGCGAAGATGAGTGGCTGGGTGTAGCCGGCCTTTAC
>JAZGAY010000258.1:0-6472 GCA_036475985.1 Candidatus Brocadiales bacterium | reverse complement strand
CTAAGACCCACCTCTCTAAGTGCTGTGACATCAACAGTTATGTGGCTCGTAGCCATTAAAAGACATGCATTACTTTGGCTTTCGGTGAATGAAAAACATTGCACCTACCATCATATTATTGTGCCCTGTGAGGTGTCGTAGATCCATTGGATATCTGCGGCGTCGTAGTCGAAGGTCTCGTCCGGTCTAAAGAATATGCCTATCTCTGCCTCTGCGGTCTCCTTGGAATCGGATACATGAATGAGGTTGAAGCGGTTTGAAACGGCGTAATCGCCGCGTATCGTACCGGGCTCGGCCTTTGAGCCGAACGTAAAACCCGCCATCTTTCTGGCTATTTCCACGACCTCCTTGCCCTTTAGGACGATTGCCACAACGGGGCCTGCGGTCAAGTACCTTATAAGTGGTTCGTAGAAATCCCTTCCCTTGTGCTGTCTGTAGTTTTCTCTGGCCAGTTCTTCTGTCATCTTGATTAATTTTATGCCTACCAGTTGTAGGCCCTTCTCTTCAAACCGGGTAATAATCTTCCCTATAAGTCTGCGGTGTACGGCGTCTGGTTTGAGCAATATAAGTACTTTCTGCATCTTGTGCGTCCTCTGTTTTGGTTATGTCCCGATGGTCTGTCTCTCGAACTTATTCAGATATAATGTTCTTACCCTTGAAAAGAATCCCTGATATTCTTTGGTTTTGTAATCAGTGTACGTCCACGGCAGGGGTACGAACCGTCCTCTCACATATCTTAAGGCAACTTCTGCGTATACGCCTTCTCCAAGATAAATGCGGTGGGCATGGTCTTTTGTGGTGGCCAGCACCAGCTTGCCACCGCCTATGTAGCCGGGGTCCAGGTTCACGGGGCGGCTTACGGGCAGATGCATGGCGGCAAAATACCCTTCCAGGCGGTTTGTTAAGGCCTTTATGGGAACAATCCTGTCCGGTCCAATCAGCCTCTCAAAGCCGATGAATTTGCGTAAAAGACCCTTGCCCATATCCTTTTCATAGTGATCGGTTAAATCAAATGGAATCAAGTCGCTTACCAGGTCTATGGGCCCGCACTCCTCCTTCAACTTTGTTTCCGCCATTTCGAACAGGTTCCTATCGCCGGAGAGCATCCCAACGATGAGATTAACCGGCAATGCAGGACGTATGCTACCCATGGCCCGGACCTTTAAAATAAGACTGTACTGTTGTACTTAAGGGCGGCCTAGCCTCTTCTTCATCTCTGCTACCGTCCCGTCAAGCGGCACGAATGAGGCATCTCCACCCGCTCGGGGCTGAAGCTCAACCTCGCCTGTCTCCTGGAATCTCTTGCCCAGTACAATCTTATAGGGGATTCCTATAAGGTCGGCGTCCTTGAACTTGGCCCCGGGGCGCTGGTCTCTGTCGTCCAGGAGCGTCTCAACGCCGGCCGCTTCAAGGTCGTCATGAAGTTTCAGAGCGGCACTGAGGCATTGCTCGTCCTTTACATTGAGCGGGAGTACGAGAGCCTTGTATGGTGCCAGCTCGTGTGACCAGATGATGCCGTCTTTGTCGTTCGAACACTCTATAAGCGCAGCAATAATGCGGTTTACGCCTATTCCGTAGCAACCCATCAGTATGGGGCGTTGCACCCCGCTCGAGTCGAGGAATTTTGCGTCAAAGGCCTTACTGTATTTAGTGCCCAATTTGAATACGTGGCCTACCTCTATCCCGTGTGATATGGTTAGTTCGCTCCCGCACCTTGGACACCTGTCGCCTTTCTCAACATACCTCAGGTTCTCTACGCCGCTGAGCTTAAAATCGCGTCCCGGGTTTACGTTCACAAGGTGGGTATCCGCCTTGTTGGCCCCGGTGACACAGTTTCTAAGCACGGAGACGGCCTGGTCCGCTATGATTTTTATGTCCAGCCCCACCGGGCCGGCAAAGCCCATAGATGCGCCCGTTATGCCTACAACGGTCTCTTCGTCCGCAAGGCTGATATCGTCCTTTTTAAGCACCTTCGCCAACCGGCTCTCGTTTACTTCGTGGTCTCCCCTGACGAGGACGGCCACCGGCTCTCCTTCTACTCTGTATATGAGTGTTTTAACCAGTTTGTTGGGCTTTAGTTTCAAGAATTTACTTACCTGCTCTATGGTGGTCACGTCAGGGGTGGAAACGCTGCTCATGGCCTGTAGCCCATTTTCCTCGGCAGGCAGGGGTGCAGGCTCGGCCCTCTCTCTGTTAACACTGTAGTCACAGCCGTTGCATCTGGCCAGTAAGTCCTCTCCCACCTCGGAAGGCACCATAAACTCGTGGGATACGTCTCCTCCCATTGCCCCGGTATCGGCCTCTACGGGTATGTAGTTGAGCCCGCACCGGTCAAATATCCTGCAGTATGTGTCGTACATGATTTTGTAGCTCTTGTTTAGCCCTTCCTCGTCTACTTCGAAGCTGTAAGCGTCCTTCATGAGAAACTCCTTGCTCCTCAGGACGCCAAAGCGGGGCCGAACCTCGTCCCTGAATTTCATCTGTATCTGATAAAGAGTTATGGGCAGTTGCCGGTACGAACTTACCTCATTACGCACCAGACAGGTGATTACCTCTTCGTGGGTTGGTCCCAGGGCTATCACCCTTCCGTGACGGTCTGTAAACTTGATGAGGTCCTGCCCAAAAACGTCGATTCGGCCGCTTTCCTTTAGCAGTTCGATGGGCTGAAGGGCGGGAAGGTAGACCTCTATCGCGCCGGCCTTGTCCATCTCCTCTCTAATAATGTTTACAACATTGTTCAGTACCCTTGTACCCAGCGGCAGATATGAATATGCGCCTGACAGGAGCTTCCTGATGATTCCAGCCCGTATCATGAGCTTGTGGCTGGTAATCTCCGCCTCGGCGGGGTCTTCTCTTAATGTGGGTATAAGGGTTTGTGTCCACTTCATTAGCATTCATCCAGACTACTTACTGCGTTTGTTCCTCGTGTGGCTGTAATGACTTACGGACATTATATTCAATCAGATGCTTTTTTCAAGTGCGGTAAGTTCTACGAGGTAAGAAAGACCCTCTTTTTTATTGATTTGCAGGTCATAAATTAGTAAGCTACTTGGCCATTTAGTACGGCCTATTAGTTAAACGTTGAAGGAGTACTAACCCCTGATGTGTTCGAAAACAAGGATAAATGGCAGGAATTTTTGCACGATTGCCTTGATGGCTGTGTTTATATGCTTTACGTACACGGCGTCGTTTGTCAAGCCCTCCATGGCCGCTGAGAAGAAAGAGTCCACCTACCCGTCCAACGAAGAGCTAAAGAAGCTGATGAAAGAGATCGACAAGCGTTACAAGGCCGCACAGGAGATGATGGGTTACTATACGCTCTCAGATAGAGACTGGGAGATATTGCTGAAGTGCGGAGAGGTTGTATCAAGGCTTTCAGAAAGGGTTTTAGCGGAGTTTGTGCCCCCTGACGACGAGAAATACCGGCAACTGACGAAGGAAATGAAGAAACGCTCAGAGGAGATTCATAAGTCAGCCAACGAGAAATACGTGGGTGCGTACGAAGACATACAGTATTCCTTCGGCAGGCTTCGCAACAGCTGCAAAAATTGTCATAACCACTTGGGAATACAGATATATACGAGTTTGTACCCCGGGCAGTCTTCCCCGGAAGAAACAGGCCCGGGGCACGCCAAGGAATGACTGTAAGTTTTTTCTTGACTAGCATCTTTATGGATGGTAGGGTGTTGCACCGTATCGCCACTAGTTTTCAGTATATCCTTACTGCCGCATGGGGGGAGAAGTGGCGGAACTTTATGGAATCAGTACATACCGTTACGTAGCTACTACCTAGAGTTTGGCGGAGGGTTCTTCAGTTAAGAAGGAGGAGGATGATGTTCATAAAAAAGTTTATATTTGCAAGCTTGGCCTTGCTTCTTGTCGGTGCCATATCCGCAGACAGTTATGGCGCAACCGCCAGGGAGCTTTGCGCCTCTTCGGCCAAGGAATTTCAGAAGATTAACCGCCTGAAGGGTTACTTCCCGGAGGAGTTGAGCGATGCGGACTATGACACAATCCGCAATGCTGGAGCGACCATCAGGGCTAATGAAGAAGCGCGCATCAAATCTGCTAACATTGACGCAAACACAAAGGCAATAAGCCAGCTTGTAGCGACCCATGCCGGACATATTGAAGACAGGGCCAAGGGTGACAAGGTAGGCCTGATAGAAGATGTGGGACATTTTTACAGGTTCCTCTTCCTTTCCTGCAGGAGCTGCCATCAGATTTACCAGACAGAGGCAGGTCTTGCCCCCTAGGCTTATTTCCGACAAGCTTAATATGAGAAGTTTCATGCCTTTGAGAGGAGGGTTTTAAGATATGAAGAAAGTGTTTCTAATCGCTTTTCCCCTGCTGATCCTTTGTCTTGCCGTATGTCCGTTGGCCATGGCAGACGAGGACATTGTGGGAGGTAACCCGGAAAAAAGCGTGTTCTACATCTTTGGTAGCGGTTCGGTTCAGGGCTCATTTGCTCCACAAGAAACTTGTTGCTACTGCCACGGTAACGGCGGTAAGGGCACGACCTTTGGGAAACAGGCCGGTGTGCCTGACTTTACCGACAAGAAGTGGCAGGATTCCAGAACAAACGAACAACTGATGGAGACCCTGCTGTCCGGAAAAGATAAGATGCCGAGCTACAGGGGTAAGCAGACCGAGAATCTGCTTAACAAGCTGTTGCAGGTCGTAAGGAATTTTGCCAAAAAGTAACAAACCTCTCGTCATTGCTCAATAGAGGTTTTTTTGGTCTCAAAAGGCTTGCTGTGCAACGCGGTTATGCACAGCGAGCCTTTTTTATGGGTGACACAGGCTATATATGGGAAGGGGACTTGCGGGGTTTAAGTGTCTCGCGAATCTGCCTCAGGGCGAACCTGTGCTCCTCCGTCCTGAACGCGGCCGCACAGTCCTCCGGCACGCTGACCTCGTAACCCCTCATGTAGGCATCCACGGCGGTGTAGAGGATGCAGATGTTGGTTACCACACCAGTCAGAATGAGATGCCGTGCCCCCAGCCCTTTGAGTGTCCTGTCCAGGGCGGTACGATAGAAGCCCGAGTACGTATGCGTGTGTATCACAATATCTTCTCTGCGGGGTTTAAGCTCGTCTATTACCGCCGCGCCCCGGGTGCCCCTTACGGCGTGGGGTGGCCATAGCCCAAATTCCCTGTCGTTCCTGGAATGGCTGTCACAACAGTATATAATTGGGGTCTTGCTCCGCCGGGCCTTATTTACCTGTTTCTTGATGTTGCCGACTATGGCCCTTGCCCGGGGAACCTCCAGGGGGGCTCCCTTGAGCACAAAGTCGTTTAACATGTCTATTATCAGTAATGCCTTGGCGTTCTTGCCGGCCAAATCTTTTGTCTCCTATTGTACGTTACAAGGGCAATTCCATCGAATCCTCTGCAATGATTATCTCTCCCTCGTAAAATTTCCTGCATTCTCTCAAGATGTCGCGCCCCTCCCACTGAGGGTATAAATGGCTGAGCACCAGCGTCCGGCAGCCGGATTCACGGGCGATCCTGGCACAAAGAGAGGGCACAAGATGGCCCTCGACCCTGAGGTCGTCGGGGAAGGAACATTCCAGTATCAAGACGTCCGCCCCGTTCGCCAGGTTTACTATGTTCTCACAGTAGTCCGTATCTCCCGAATAAACAAGCACACTGCCATTCGAGAACTCCAGACGATAACCTGTGGTCGGAACCATGTGCGACATTGAAGACGTCTTTATCTTCCAGCCCGCAAACGCGACCTCCCCCCCGGACACCTCCGTGAGGCGCAACTCATACGATTGAGGTGTCAGGACACTTCCGTACACCCGGTTGAGACCCTCGTAGAACTCTTTCAGTCCGGGCGGGCCGAATACATCAAGCTGCTTCGTACGCCTCGGGTCGGCGTTCCTCATGGCAAAGAGCATGGACGTCATGTCTGCCGAGTGGTCGGGGTGCAGGTGCGTATAAAAGACCTTGTCTATGTCGGCGTAGGTGATTCCGTGGTGAAGCAGCCTGGCAAGCGTGCAGGGGCCCGTGTCAAGCAACATAATCTCACCCTCCGCCCTGACAAGGGTTGCAGGATAACCGCGCTTTAACGAGGGGACCCCCGTACCAGAGCCTATCACCGTTACCCTGGGTTGGCCGGACTCCGGGGGGATAGTAACCTTGGTTGGCATATCGAAAGGAAATTCTAATCATATTGTAAAGGGAGCGTCAAGGCTTTTATTTGCCACAAAGTGACGGGTCTTGCCGTGTGGGGTGCCGGGAACGGGGGGGGTTCCGTGGAAGGGTAGGTGTATCGCAGGGACGCGACCTGTAGCTCAGGCACTTCCTGGGATTGGAGGAGGTTCTTTGAGGATGAGCCAGTGTAGTCCTGATTCCCGTATTGCGTCAGTAAGCTGGACAAAGTCTACGGGCTTGAGGACGTAACCGCTGACCCCCAGATTGTGTGTGGCCACCATATCCTGTTCCTGCTTCGACGTGGTAAGCA
>JAZGAY010000257.1:0-15071 GCA_036475985.1 Candidatus Brocadiales bacterium | reverse complement strand
AGCCACCGGAAGGGTTCTACGGACAGCGTTGTCAGGTTTATGGCAAAGCGAGTGCTCCCTGAGAGCGCGCGCAGTATGATAAACAATGCCCGCAGGCAACAGGGGCTGCATCAGATTTTTAGCGACTTTTGCGGCCGGAAGGACATAAGCTGCGACCGCTGCAGTGTTCTTGCGGCGTTAGATAGATAGAAGGGCGAGATGAAGGAGTTGTTTAGAAAAATAGCCATGGTGACGACGGGCATGTTCGGGCCTGTCGTCCTGCGTCTCCTGTGCTGGACCTTGAGGATAGAAGAGAGGCCGCCGATCAGCCCCAGGCTCTTCCAGGAACACGCCCTCGGCAAGGTGATTATCACCTTCTGGCACTCCGGCATGCTCGTTATGGCGTATAAAGGGATGGGGCAGGACATAAAGGTGCTGATAAGCGAGCACGTCAACGGAGAATATATCACCCGCGTGGTAACGGGTCTGGGTCTCGGGGTGATTCGTGGCTCCACCACCCGTGGGGCGTCCAGGGCCACGGCGAACATGGTGAAGGAGGCCAGAAAGGGCAGCTTTCTGGCGATAACCCCCGACGGGCCACGGGGGCCGAAGGAGGTAGTCCAGCCGGGTGTAATATTTATGGCAAAGAAGACGGGGCTCCCCATACTCCCCGTGTCATCGGGGTTTTCCAACTGCTGGAGAATGCGGAGCTGGGACGGGTTTCGCATACCGAGACCGTTCTCCAAGGTAATAATAGCCGTTGGCGAGCCAATAACGGTGCCGCCGGATGCGGGAGAAGAGGAGATGGAGCGTTATAGACAGGTGCTGGAGGATACCCTCAACGCCTTGGCCGCCGACGCAGAGGCGGCAGCCGGTGGTTAGGCGCCCTACTGGTTGTTCATCATGAACAGGCGCAGGACGTCGTTACGGGTGGCAAAAATGAACAGACATAGTATAAGCGCGAGGCCGATGTATTGTGCCACGGCCATGGTGCGCTCACTTACGGGCGAGCCCTTCAGTTTCTCCACGCCCAGGAAGAGCAGGTGACCGCCGTCCAGCACGGGTATGGGCAGCAGGTTCAGTATGGCGAGCTGCATGCTGATAATGCCCATAAAGTAGAGTAGCTTGCCCATTCCCACCTTGGCCGATTCATACGATACCTGGGCGATCATGATTATTCCGCCCACCGTCTCGGAAGACACCTTCTTGGTAAACAGGGCCGTTATGGTCAGGTAAATCCTTTTAACCATCACAAGGGCCTTCCTGGTGCCCATGTTGCAGGCGCCGAGGAGGCTGTATTTTTTAACGACCGTCTTTTCCTTTGGCAGCAACCCCATCCGTCCCGTGGCGCTTTTCTCGTCCTTTATGGGCCGGAACCTGGCGCTGACGGTCTTGCCGTCCCTGAGCCACTTGACGGTCATCTCTTTGCCTTCGCTTGTGGCGATAATGTTAAGGAGGTCGTCCCACGACCGCGGCGTGTTGCCGTCCAGGTAGACAATCTCGTCGCCGGGTATCATCCCGATATCTTTTGCAGGGAAGCCTTCAATCACGCTGTCAACCCGCAGACCCAGTGTGGGCGCGATTCCCTGAAGAAAACGGAGGTTGTCCTCGGAGGATTGCAGGTTTACGTGCAGCTGTTCGACTTTTCCCGCCCTTTTGACCTTCAGGTCGATGTGGTTTTGCTTCGATTCCTTGAGCAGCTCGGTGACGGCGTACCACCCCGGGACCTCGTTGCCGTTTACGGCAAGAATCTCATCGCCCTTCTCCAGCCCCGACTGCGCCGCGAGCCCGCCGGCTCTCACGGCCTGTATCTTTGTGGTCGTGCATGAGACGCCCATCATCCACCGCATTGTGGCCAGCGGTGTCACCTTGAACTCCTTCTCCCGCCCGTCTCTCAGGACGGTCAGCGCGAGTTCCTTGCCGGGGTTCTTTGCCTCTATCTCCGCGATTTCTGCGGCGCTCTTAATCTCTTTGCCGTTAATCGCAATTATCTTATCGCCTATCTTCAGGCCCGCGTCCATTGCGGGGGCACCGTCTTTGTAGCGGAAGAGCCGGCCTATTTCCGTGCTCATGGCAGGGGCTATGCCTATCCGTTGGACGCCGTGTGCCGCGTCGTACCGTGGCCGGACGTTGAAAGCAAGTATCTCGTCCTTCCTCTGGACCTTGATGGATATGCCTGCGCTGCCGCTGCCCAGGGCGACGGCGGTAAAGATGTCTTCAAAGTCGGGGTCTTTGGTGCCGGCGATCTGGACGATGTTGTCGCCGGGCGCCAGTCCTACCTCCCAGGCGGGCCACCCCGGAATTACCTGCCCTATCTCTGAGGTTATGAAGGGCACACCTATGCGGAAGGCGATGATGAACACCAGGAAGGCGAACATGGCGTTCATGGCCACGCCGGCGATGAGCACAAAGGCCCTCTGTGACGGGGTCTTGGACATAAAGTCCCCGCTATCTTGCGGCACCCCTTCCTTCGGGTGTTCCCCCGCCAGCTTCACGTAGCCGCCCAGCGGGATTATGGCGAACCTGTACTCCGTTTCTCCCCATGTCCGGCTTATAAGCGCCGGCCCGAAGCCGAGGGAAAAAATGTGGACCTTTACGCCTATCTTCTTGGCCGCAAGGAAGTGGCCCAGCTCATGGATGAATATCAGGGAGCCTATCCCGACGATTACCAGTAATATATTGCCTGAAACCTCAGCGAATGGCATTCTCGGCCTCTCCCCGTGCCCAGTGGTCGGCTGTCATTATGTCCTCCAGCGTGGGCTTTCTGTTGATTGTGTGTTTATGCATAACCTCTTCGACCGTCTTTGTTATACCAGAAAATCTTATCTTTCGCCCCAGAAACGCCTCGACCGCCACCTCGTTTGCGGCGTTCATTACCGCGGGCAGCGTTCCGCCGTCACCGGCCGCCCAGAAGCCCAGCCTCAGCGCCGGGAACCGGTGCAAATCGGGCTTCTCAAAGGTCAACTTGCCCAGACCCGCCAGGTCCAGGTGCCGCGTGCCTGCGGGCGCAGGCATTCTCTCCGGATAGGTCAGTGCGTACTGTATTGGCAGCTTCATGTCCGGCGGCCCCATCTGGGCTATCACGGAGCCGTCCCGGAACTCTACCAACGAGTGTACTATGGACTGGTGGTGTATCACAACCTCAATTTCTTCCGCCTTGAGGCCAAAGAGCCACTTGGCCTCTATGATTTCAAGGGCCTTGTTCATGAGCGTGGCGGAGTCGATAGTGATTTTCTTCCCCATCTTCCATGTGGGGTGGTCAAGCGCCTGCTCGGGCGTGACCTCGTCGAGCTTATCGGCCGGGTAGCCCCTGAAGGCCCCGCCCGAGGCCGTAAGGATAACCCGCTTCAGCTCACTGCGCCTGCCTGCCGCCAGCGACTGGAAGATGGCCGAATGTTCGCTGTCTACGGGGATGAGCGATACACCCATCTCCGCGGCGCGGGCCGTGACTATGTCTCCGGCCATTACCAGGGCCTCCTTGTTGGCAAGCGCAAGGTCCTTTTTGTGCTCGATTGCCTTAAGCGTTGCGGGCAGCACCGCCGCGCCTACGATGGCGGACAGCACAAGGTCCACCCCGTCGTCAGAGACGACCCCTTCGATGGATTCCTCTCCGGTCAGTATCTCTACGGAGTTATCCGAAAGCCTCTCCTTGAGGCGCCTGCCGCCCTCCAGGTCAACGATGGCAACCCTCCTGGGGTGAAACTCCTCGGCCTGTTCGGCCAGCAATTCCCAGTTGCTGTTTGTGGTCAGGGCCGTGGCGGAGTAACCCGTCCCCAGGGACCGGATCACGCTAAGCGCGTTTTTGCCTATAGAACCCGTGGAGCCGAGTATTGCTATCTTTTTCATTAGATGGGCAGTAGTGACACAATAATATATTGCGCCCTGTACATAATTCTCACAAAAATTGCAGGTAATTATTTACCGGAACCCCCGTTTGCCGGGGCGGACATCTCATCAAGTTCTTTTAGTAGCTGCGCGACCATCTCGGACTCGGGTATCTTGCGCACCATCTCGCCCCTCTTAAAGAGGAGCCCGAAGCCGTGACCGCCGGCGATGCCTATGTCACACTCCTGCGCCTCCCCCGGACCGTTTACCGCGCACCCCATAATGGCCACCTGGAGACCGCGCTTCCCGGGCGGCAGCTTCGCCATCACTTCCTCAACGATCATTTCCAGATCAATCTCGCAGCGCCCGCACGTAGGACACGAAATCAGCTCCCATCCCTCGACCTCCCTTAGGCCAAGGGCCTCGAGGATGGACCGGCCTGCCTTGATCTCTTCTGTCGGGTGCCCGGTGATGCTGACCCGCAGTGTGTCGCCGATGCCCTCCGACAACAACCCCCCGATACCGATTGCAGACTTCATGATCGAGGATGACGCGGGTCCCGCCGCCGTGATTCCAAGGTGCAGGGGATAGTCGCAGTCCCCGGCGACCTGCCTGTAGGCCTCCATGGTGGTAAGCACGTCCGAGGCCTTCAGCGAGAGGACGATGTCCCTGAAACCGAGCGATTCAAAGTGCTCGCAATATCTGAGTATCGCGTTCACCATGAGCTCGGCCATGGGGACGTCTTCCTCGCCGCGCGCCCTTATCGACCCTGAGTTTACCCCTATCCTGATGGCGACCCCCTTGTTCTTCGCGGCACGCACCACCTCTTCCACTTTCTTTTTGTCCTTCATGTTGCCGGGGTTGATGCGAATCTTGTCCACGCCCTGTTCAATGGAGTCAAGGGCCATCCGGTGGCTGAAGTGTATATCGGCCACAAGCGGGATGCGAATCTGCCGCTTAATCTCTCCCAGACATTTCGCGGCCTCCCTGGTGGGTACGGCCACACGGATTATCTCGCAGCCGAGGTCTTCAAGCTCTTTTATCTGTTCTACGGTGGCCTTTATGTCGGTGGTGTGGGTCTTGGTCATCGACTGGAGTGACACGGGCGCGTCACCCCCTATCTGCACGTTGCCCACCTGAACGGGCCTTGTCTTCCGTCGTTCTATCATTTTTGTTTATAAAGGGTTATGAGTAATAAACCTTGACCCGGCATTATAGCCCTTCATAAAGCATCGGTCAAATCAAAAAATGGCTTATAGGTCTTTACGTTGCACCCGCTTATGCACTTGACGGACATTGAAAGGAAGTTTATCTTATACTTGCAATTTTACCGGGAAAATTTTTTGCGGCGTCATTGAGGGAGTGGCATTTGGTAAAAAAAATCTGGGATATGTGGCACTGGGAGGTAAATTCGCAGCGGGCGCGGTGGATTATACAGATATGTTTCCTCCTCCTGGTCCTTTTAATCGGCTATAAGTTCTACCTGTTTGTCGAGTACTGCGAGTCGGGCGGTACGGGCGAGCTTGTAGAAAGACCGCCCGGAATCGAGGCGTTTCTGCCCATAGGGGCGCTTATGGGCATAAAATACTTCCTGGTGACGGGCAACGTGGACCCCGTACACCCGGCCGGCTTTGTCATCCTTTCCACCTTCCTCCTCTCGGCCCTGCTCTTCGGCAGGGGTTTTTGCAGCTGGATGTGCCCGGTCGGCACGATGTCTGAGTGGCTGTGGCGGGCGGGCAACAGGGTGCTCGGCAAGAACTTCAGGCTCCCTACCACGCTGGACTGGATCCTCAGGAGCCTTAAATATCTAATACTCTTTTTCTTCATCTATCAGATACTTATAAAACTCGACTCAAGCTTTATGGCGGACACGTTCTACAAACACGTGCCCTACATACGGGTGGCCGACGTACAGATGCTGAAGTTTTTTACGGAGATGGACAGACCCACAATAATAGTACTGGGGGCGCTGGTGGGACTGTCCTTTATAACAAAAAATTTCTGGTGCCGTTATCTCTGTCCGTACGGCGCCTTCCTGGCCCTGCTCTGGTACAACAACCCCCTTAGTGTGAGGGTTGTGAGAAACGACAAGTGCATAGATTGCGGCGATTGCACAAAGGCCTGCCCGGTGCTGCTGGACGTTATGCACACCGACGTGGTGACGTCGCCCGAGTGCTGGCACTGTTACGACTGCATCAAGGTCTGCCCGGTGCCGGGCGCGCTAGAGATGAAGGTGGCGGCCAGGCGGTGGGACGTGCGCTACTGGGTATACGCCTTTGTCATAATCGGTTTCTTTGTGGGCGTGACTTCATTTGCCAAGTACAAAGGCCACTGGCAGACTTCCATATCCACAAAGGAGTACATAGCGCGGGTGGCCGAACTGAACGACTCGAAGTACAAACATAAGCGGGGCAAATTCATCATAGAGGACCCCGCGTCCGCTCCCAAATTTTAAGTGGGCCTACTTTCGTAGGATTTTAGTCCTAAGCGGAAATATATGATAGTTTGGCTTCATTTCTTCATTTGTGGAAGCGGAGTAAACTGTGTCAAAGTCAGGACAAAAAAACCTTCCTGTGGGGAAGCTCCCCTCAAAAATTCTCGAAGAGCTTCTGGCCAAGAGCATAGGCGCCACCGACCCGAGGGTTATTGTAGGGCCCAGGGTTGGTGAAGACGCTGCAGTGCTTGATGTTGGGAGCCAAAACACTTATCTGGTGGCAAAGACCGACCCCGTCACCTTTGCCGCCGACCGGATAGGCTGGTACGCGGTAAACATTAACGCCAACGACATTGCCACCATGGGGGCGGTGCCAAGGTGGTTTCTGGCCACAGTGTTCCTGCCCGCAGGCGGGGCCAGTGAGGAGATGGCGAGGACTATTTTCAGTGATATCTCACGTGCGGCAAAAGACCTGGGCATTGCCGTGTGCGGCGGGCATACCGAGATAACCGCCGGGCTTGAGAGGCCCATTGTAGCCGGGCAGATGCTCGGCGAGGTGGAGAAGGACAAGCTGGTGAGGAAGACCGACGTCAGGGCCGGCGACGACATTATCCTCACAAAGGGCATTGCCGTCGAGGGCACGGCGATACTGGCAAGGGAGCGTGAGAAGGAACTGACCGGCCGCTACGGCAGGGAGTTTGTCGAACGCGCCAAAAAATTTCTCTACGAGCCGGGGCTCAGTATCGTGCGAGAGGCGTCTGTCGCCGTACGCGCGGCCAAGATACGGATACACGCCATGCACGACCTTACCGAGGGGGGTCTCTCGACGGGCATCGTAGAGCTGGCTGGTATCGGGGGGCTTGGCGCCAGCATTAATAAGTCAAGCATTCACTGTTACCCTGAGACGGAGGCGGTGTGCGCGCACTACGGGCTCAATCCCATGGGCATGATTTCCTCCGGCGCACTCCTTATCGCCCTTGCCCCGGACGATACGGATGATGTGCTCGAGGCATTAAGTAAGGAAGGTATCCGGGCCCGGGCCATAGGCTCGTTCACGGAAAAGGCCGGAGGATTAAAGATTATAGAGGACGGAAAGGCAAAAGAATTTCCCGTCTTCGAGGTGGACGAGATAGCGAGGCTTTTTGGGGCGGAAGGTCAGTTGCAAAACCCGCTGCCGCGCTGAGTTTTTTGCCGGGGGTTTATTGCTGAAGGTGTCCCCGCTTTTCAAGCTCCGCCATCACCCTCCCGACGGACTCGTCCTCGGTCTCCTTGTCCGTGTGCAGTATGAGCTCCGGGTTCAGCGGTTCTTCGTACGGGTCGTCGATGCCGGTAAAACCCTTTATCTCACCGCTTATGGCCTTCTTGTAGAGACCCTTGACATCGCGCTCCTTACAGACTGCCAGCGGCGCCCGGACATAGACCTCGATAAAATTCTCGCCTATCTCGCTACGGGCGTAGTCCCGCGTCTCTCTGTAGGGAGAAATGGCGGCGGCAATGGCCACCACGTCGTTCCGTGTCATCAGCTTGCACACAAAGGCGATGCGTTTTATGTTTGTGTCCCTGTCCTCTTTGGAAAACCCGAGGTCAGAGCATAGGTTTTTGCGGATTACGTCGCCGTCAAAGACTTCCACCTTGCGCCCTTTTTCCCGCAACAATTTTTCTACCTGATGGGCGATGGTGGATTTCCCCGAACTCGGCAGCCCCGTAAACCATACTGTAGCACCCTTAGCCACTGTTCTTGTCCCCTCCTCTCTGCATACTACTTGAGTTATGAGCGAAAACGCTATTCTACCAGGATAGACAGGATTTTCCAACCCCGTTTTAGTTGATTTGCCCGCCTTCCCTGTCCCCCAGCCCCTCTCTGTTCCCATTTCCAGCCGGTAGGGGAATTTTTAGCCGGGAGAGGATGGTGGGGGCCACGTCTTTTATGTCGAATGACCCCTCCCGCCCGGCGGGCGGGGTTGTTTGCGAGGGGTCGCGCATAATGAAGATGCCATGTTGTGAGTGGTTTGCGTCGTCCGAGCCTCTGTCGTCTTCAGAAGTCCAGAGGCTGCGGTGGCCGACGCTGCCGATGGCCCTCCAGCGCTGGTCATCGAAGTATACCAGCAGGTCGGGGGCAATACCGCGCACCTCGGAATAAATATCCTCCGGCCTGAAGGCCGTTGTGTCCAGTTTTCGCCCGTCCGGGCCCCTGATTGCCTCAAGCCCCTGCACGAGCTCATTTCTTACACTATGATAGTTGTGGGCAGGTACCATGCCCAGGGGTTCCCGTCCCATGACGTTCAGGAACACCCGGCCGTAGAAACCGCTCTCCGCCCAGGCGGTGGTGCGGCGCCAGTCGATCTTCAGCTCACGGAAAGGAGTTGGTTTGGTCGGATACCCCTTTAGCTTGAGATAACCGTTTGCTATCAGCCACTCGTTTACGCATATCCCGCCCTCGAACCTCTTTGCACCGTGGTCTGACACCACCATGACGGTCGTATCGTCTCCCACGATATCGAGTATCTCACCTATCTCCCTGTCGAGATATCTGTAGTAGTCAAGGACGGCGTCTGAAAATTCTGTGTCCGGGCAGTACCGGGGGTGCTCCTGGTCAAAAAATCTCCAGAAGGCGTGCTGAATCCTGTCCGTGCCCATCTCTACCATCATAAAAAAGTCCCACCAGTCATTTTTGCTCCTCCCCATGAGCGTCTTTGCGAGCCTGAACCGTCTGGCGGTCATCTGATAAATAGCGTCGAGGACGGCCCTCTTTTCGCCCGTGCGAAAATCCTTGACGTCGAATATATAGCCGCCCGAAAGTTTTTCGGCTTCTTGCTTAAAACTGCCGGGGAAGGTGTACTCGGCGGAGTTGTCGCCCGCAAGGAAACAGCTGACAAGAAGTCCGTTAACGGGCCTGGGAGGGTAGGTGGGGGGGATGCCGAGGAGTATCGACCGCCTGCCGTATCGCGCGAGCACGTCCCACACGCTTTCATCCCTTACCCAGGAGGAGTCCACAAAGGACATATCGCCGTAATCGTAACGTATGCGGTTCCTGAAGCCGTATATGCCCAGACGTCCCGGGTCCCTTCCCGTTACCATAGAGGCCCAGGCAGGGCACGTGATGGACGGTATGGTGCTCTTGAGCCGGCCGTATATGCCGCCCGATGCGAGCCGCTTGAGTGTGGGGAGTTCGTCAAGCCACCTGTCAAAGACGAGTTCCGGCGGCGCCCCGTCGAGCCCGATTACCACGACCCTTTTTCTCGAATAATCCATTTGTCATCTGTAGGGGCAAAATATATTGCGCCCCTCATAACGGTTAGATTGCCAGAAAAATATAGGAGTGAGGCTCTGTCCCCACTCTAACGTTAAACAATATGCGGTGCGTCGAGACACACCCGATATATATGGCTGCCGGCGCCAAGGGCTATCTTCTCACCGCCGCGCGTTTTTTGCCACTGCCGCTGCCGCTGCCGCTGACATTGACCAGTTCATAGTCCGCCGACCCCAGGCCGATCCTCTCGGCATGGTCCATCTGTATGGTGTAGTCGATACCGGGCCAGCTCTTCTGGAAGAAATCCTCACCAATCGACTCGCGTATCAGGTCAACGGTGGCCACGTCAACGGCCAGCGGGTCGCGCGAGGCCAGTATGCCGATGTCCGGAAAGGCCGGCTCATACGCCTTGTCCATGCAGTCGCACTGCTCGGTCACGTGTATGATGAAGTTGAGGAATATGCACTTTTTCTCCTTGCCCTTGAGTACGGCCACGCAGTACTCGGCTATCTTTTTCTGCACGTTCTCGGCGTCCTCGCCCCAGTCTATTTTCACGGCCTCGAACGGGCACACGGCCAGACATTCGCCGCAGCCGATGCACTGTTTCGGGTCGATAATGGCGTAGTCCTTTATGGTGATGGCCTTGGGGCTGCAGAACTCGGCGCAGATACCGCAGGCGGTGCAGTCCGGTTCTATTATTTGTGGCACTATGCCGGAGTGCATGGCCAGTTTCCCGCCGCGCGAGGCGAGGCCCATGCCGACGTTCTTCAGAGTGGCGCCCATGCCGGTGAGCATGTGTCCGGTGACGTGGGTCAGGACCACAAGGCCCTGTGCCGCCTTGACGGCCCCCGCTATATAGGCCATCTTTGAGAGCCCGCCGGGAAGGTCGAGTGGCATGGTGTAGTCGTTCTCGCCCATCAGGCCGTCGGCGATGATTATGGGCGCACCGACCGTTTCGACGGTGAACCCGTGGTTGTTGGCGTGCAGCAGGTGGTTGACGGCGTTCGTCCTGTGGCCGATATAAAGGGTATTTGTCTCCATCACAAAGGGCTTGCCCCCGTCGGAGCGGACCTTGTCAACGGCGGCGCGGACAATCGGCGGTTTCAGGTGGCCGACGTTGTTCTTTTCCCCGAAGGTGGTCTTTACGCCGACCAGGTCGCCACGTTTGACTGACGAGGAGAACTTCAGGGAGTCGAACAGCTTTTTTGTCTTTTCGGCAAGGCTATCGAGCGCCTCGCCAGTCTCGGTCTCTATGAAGTATACCTTCGGTTTCAACGCCGGGCTCCAAACGGGTGCCGGATTTTATGCATCAATATAATTGAAGGGGCAGGACGCGTGGAGGCATTTTGTGCCGTTACTCGGTCTTGCTCTCTTTCTCTATATAGTCCTCGGCCTCTTTGTCGGTCTTTATTATCTGGTCGCCCTGCGTCTTGTCGCTTGTTGTTTTTACCGAAAACCCTTTTGGCAGTTTATCGTCTCTGATGCTCGTAAACTCCAAGGTCTTCTCGACCACCTTGTCTTTTGGGACCGTGACATGATATTCGTAATCGCCCGAGCTTACCACAAAGGATTTTATGTTCCCCTCGCTCATCCTGAGCGTCATACCCGGCATTATCTGCCGGCCGATAAAGTCCTTGTCCGCATACATCGCTACGACCACAGGCATACCCTCGGTAGGGTCCATGGGGAGGTCGTTCTTGAGCCATATTGTCGCCGCCTGGGCCAGTGACGACATGCCAATCACGGTTCCCAGGATTAAGGAACACAGAACCATCTTGTATATTGTCATGACGTTTTTCCTCTCGTTAAATGAATCTTGTCATGGAGGTCTCGGTCTTCTTAAAGAGGTTACCCAAAAGCGCCACGAAATTCAAGGGTTGTTAAGGGTGGATAACGGCCCAGACGCGGGCCTGACCACCCGAACCGCCTTCTATCTTTATGGGCGCCACTATAAGCGTTGAGCCTTTGGGCGGGAGTTTTTCCAGGTTGTCGAGGTTCTCGAGCATCCACCTGCCCCTGGAGTTGAACACGTGATGCACGGGGTAGTCCCCGGACGGCCCGTTGTCCACGCTCAGCGTGTCAACCCCGATGGCCTTTACGTCCCTCTCTTCGGCGAGTAAGAGCGCGGCTTCCCCTGAAAAGCCGGGCCAGTGCAGGGTTCCGGAGGGGTCTGCGTTCTTGTACCTGTCACTATCTGTCCACCTCTCCCCCCAGCCGGAGTGCATGAGCACTATGGCGCCCTTCGGTATACGGCCGTTTTGCGCCTCCCATTTTCTGATATCACCCACGGAGAGCCGGTAGTCCGGGTCTGAGGCCGCCTGTTTACGTATGTCTATTACCACGGCAGGTCCTACGAGCTCATTCAGTGACAACTGGTCCACGGACGGCTGGTCCGAATCAAAGTGGTTTGGCGCGTCAAGATGTGTGCCCAGGTGTTCGGGGGTGGAGTAGCTACCGGAATATACCCCGTCTGACTCAAGCGTTGCAATCGTTTCGTGCTTAAAAGGCCGGTACCGGGGACCCGGCCAGTAAGGGTTTTTGTCGTTTAACGGATACGTGAGGTCTATTACCCGTGCCCTGCCCTCTATGACCGACTCAAGCAGGCCCCGTTCATTATCCGCGAAAGAATGCGGCCACAGGAACAGTACAAGAATTACGAGAAGGATACCGAGGCATATAAGGCAAAGACTCTTTACCACAGGGTCTCCGTCAGGATGAGTGTCCACACCCGAGTAAAAAAGGTCCAGTCATATAATATGAGGTGCCGGCTGCTTACGGTGTGTTGCTCGTGCGGCAGTCCCACATACTCCAGCGGCCCCAGTCCACCATCTTTTTCCCGTTCGGCAGAAAGTACAGTACGCCGCTGCGCACCCTGGCGCAGTTGAGGAAATCGGTGGAACGTTCCACCCTCTGTACGATGTTTCTCCGGTCGTAGTATTCCACCTGGCCCCAGTGGTAGGGTGCCTTTTCTTCGACGGCGAGTGCCTTGATGTCGAGCTCTCGCGCAAAGATGTTACCCTCGTCGAGGCGCCCTTTTTCCACCATGACCTTATACGTGAAGGTGTCCGTGACCTCTACCTCTACTATTTCCGGGACGTCTTGCGGTTTATTTTCCGCGGCCTTTTCCCTGGGCATGTTGAACACGTCTATGTGCTGGGCGCCCGTCTGGTTCAGAGGCAGAAGCGGCAGCGCCAGGAACGCCAGGGCGATAGCTGCACAAAAAAGTTTTATTGTCGCCTTTCTATCTATCGTCACAGCATGTTCTCCTAAAAAATGGCTGGTAACAGACAATCTTCAGAGGATACAGAAGAAGGGAGTTTGTGTCAACGGGTGTATTTGCGCCGGACGGGCACCGGGCGGACGCGGGCGCCTTTTAGTCAAAGAGCCTTGAGAGCTCTTTCAGGCTGCCGAAGACGCCGTCGGCCTCTTTGAGGTGGTCTGCGGGCAGGGAGGTGGTAAGGGCGAGGCACATAAGACCGGCCCGTTTGGCGCTGGAGATTCCGGCCGGAGAGTTTTCAATTGCGAGACAATGTCCCCTGTCCGCCCCCAGGAGTTCTACGCCCTTCAGGTAGGGTTCGGGGTCGGGCTTCTTGCGTGCGGCGGTAGCCGCGGTTACCACCACGTCAAAGACCCCTTTCAGGGCCGCTTTTTCGCAGAGGATTTTTTCTACCACGTCCCTGTTCGTGCCGGTCACAAGCGCCAGTTTGTAACCCCGGAGCTTGAGCCGTGAGAGAAATTCCGTGCAGCCCGGGATAAGACGGACCTTGAAGATGGATTTGAGAACGCGGTTTTTGAGGTTGATTACTCTCTTTATGTCTTCGTTGCCCAGGGAGACCCCCTTTTCGCCGCAGAGTTCCATAACGGTCTCCACCTGGTCCATGCCTTCCTTGAGATATATGTCGGTGTCTGTGACCTCCATACCCACGGTGGCGAAGGCCTCTTTCCACGCCTTCTGGTGATACGGCATGCCGTCTATCACCACCCCGTCCATGTCCAGCAAGACCGCGCGAAGGTCCCCGGGCATCTTAAAAGGGGTCGTAGGGGTCTTTTTCACTGCCCCAGCCCCCGAGGTGCGTATAGACCTGCATCTCGCCGCGAGAGATTTTTTCTTCGAGTTTTTTCTTGAGCCATGACTTAAACCGCCGCCTTGTCCGGGGGATGAGCAGGGAGATCCCGAAGAGGTCGGTGATAAAACCGGGTGTTACGAGCATTGTACCCGCTATTACTATGAGCACCCCGTCAAAGAGGCTTTCCGCGGGTATCCTTCCCTGGTCTAAATCCCCGCGTGCCTGGCGCACGACCGCAAGTCCCTGGCTCTTTGCGAGCAGCCCCCCCGCTATGCCCGTCGCGACTACCAGCGCGATGGTGGCAGGGGCGCCGATATAACCGCCGATTTTTATCAACAGGTACAGCTCTACCAGGGGCACCAGTGTGAAAAGCAAAAAGAGTCTGAGGAACATCCCTGTCTCCCTTTAGAGTGGTCTGGCACTCGACCTTGGTTTAAGCCACAAAAGACCCGCGACGACGGCGCCGGTCGTGTCCGCCATCCAGTCCGCCACCTCCGGCGTCCTCTCGGGCGTGAAGCTCTGGTGGTATTCGTCCAGGGCGCCGTATGCCGACGCCATCAATATGGCGACCCACATTTTTTGCTTCAAATTCCTGCCCGACGGCTCCTGCGCCCAGCATATCGAATAGCAGAGTATGGAGAATTCTATAAAGTGTATGGCCTTGTCCACATGCGGCATGGGTATGAGCGGTATGGGAGAGGTGGGCCTCGAAGAGCACCAGAATATGAGCCCCGCCCACAGTACGGCGGGGAGCCATCGCAGCCATTTCGTATATGAGTAGCCGGTGTCAGGCGTCATCAGCGTGGCTTTATTTCCCCCCTCCTTTCTTGCCCTGTTGAAAGATTTTCAGCCAGTAGCCCACCTGATCTTCGGGGACCTCCTGGTATTTCAGTGCCGGCTCGGCGGGCGGAGAAGTGCGCCTCTTTCCGGTGCGCGGCGTCATCCTTTCAAAAAATTCCCGCGGCTCGGCAAGCTTGCAGCCCGAGGACCTGGCCGACCGGAGGATTTTCTTGTCCGAGGTTACTATGCGCGTGTTCTTTGGGTTCTGCGAGGAGCCGATAAGGTCCATTATATCCTCGTCGGCCGTGGTGCCCTTGGAGAAGACGACGGTTATGCCCTCATGTAGTTGTTTTTGCGAGAGGATGATGTCCTCGTCGCCCGGCTTATCCCGCCCGTCAAACACCACGGTGACCTCCTGACGGGTTTTTTCCTTGTACGTTGACAGTGCCGCGAGCAGGGCCGCTCTGGCCATCTCCAGACTCTCTTTGTCGATAATCTGTTCAAGTTCGGAGACGGCGAATATGAGGTTGTATCCGTCTATTATTATGTGCACTTGATAAGCTCCCCGTCCCTCATTACCATGCGTCCACCTGTTATTACAGCCACGGTCAGGCCCTGCAGCTTCCATCCCTCGAAGGGGCAGTTTTTGGAAAGCGACTCGAATTTGCCGGTATCTACCGTCCATTCCCTGCCGGGGTCTATTACGGTAACGTCTGCCCTCGCGCCCTTTCCGAGT
>JAZGAY010000256.1:0-14510 GCA_036475985.1 Candidatus Brocadiales bacterium | reverse complement strand
TGGCGTGGTGGCTCCCATTATCTTTTTCCCGCATGAGGTGGCCGTGGCCGTTATATTGATAGTAGCCTTTGCCGACAGCGCGGCGGCCCTGGTGGGAAGGGCCTGGGGAACCTGGCGCATACCTTATAACAGGTCTAAGAGCGTGCAGGGGTTCGCAGCGGCCTTTATAGTGGCATTCCTGTGTTCCATATTGTATCTTCCCCTCGTGGTGGCGGTGGTTGCGGCGCTCGTGTCCTCTCTGATAGAGTCGCTTCCAATCAGGGACGACAACGTTACCGTGCCCGTGGGAACGGGGATTATACTGATGGCAATGATATAGGGTGACATATGCGCATACTGGGTATAGATTATGGTAGAAAGAGGATTGGTCTGGCTATAAGCGACCCACTGGGTATTACGGCCCAGGGGCTTCCGACCCTTGTACGCGGACGCGGGGACTCGGCCGGCGACGTAGACATGGACATGAAGGCGCTGTCGGAGATTATCCGGGAGCGGGAGGTGGGTGAGATGGTGGTGGGTCTTCCCAAAAACATGGACGGCACCATTGGCGAGAGTGCAAAGGAAGTGCTTGCGTTTGTAGAGGTGCTAAAGGAACGTTTCGGGCTGAGGGTGCATCTTATGGATGAACGCCTTAGCACGGTCAGGGCGCACAGGGCCATGAAGGAAGGGGGCCTTTCGAGGAAGAAACGGGCGGGGAAGGTCGACATGCTGTCCGCACAACTCATCCTCCAGGGCTATCTGGGCCGAAAGGGCGGCAGCAGCGCCCTGAGGGGTGACAGTAGTTAATTACCTCTTCTCCATCTCCATGCTTTTCGTCAGGTTTTTGTGTATTTCCGCTTCTTTCTCTGCCATGTTGTAGAGTCCCACCCTTTTCAGCGCTTCGGCGAGTTGTTTGTGGGCGTCCGGGAAGCCGGGGTCAAGGCTTATCACCTGTTGATACTCGGACATGGCCTCCTGCAGCATTTCCTTTTTCTCATATATTCTGCCAAGGTGCATGTGGGCGTCCAAGAGCCCCTGATTTATGGCTACCGCCCTTTGAAGATTAAAAATCGCCTCGTTCAGTAACCCCTTTTGTTCGTACTCGATTGCCAGGTTCGTGTACGTGGCGGCGAGGTTGATGGTGGCGACGGCGTCATGGGGTCTTAGCTCCAGGACCTTCTCAAATTCCTGTATGGCCCCTTCGGTGTTGCCTATTGTGTCATAGGCCAGCCCAAGGTACAGATGCGCCTCGGTATATTCCGGGTCTATATCGGCGGCCCTTCTGAATGAGATGATGGCCTTTTTGAGCATATCGTTTTCTCCGTAGGCCAGCCCCATCATGAAGTAAGGTTCCGCGAAGCCGGGGTAGATGTCAATTACCTTAAGGTATTGGATAATGGCATCGTCGAGCATTCCCTTTCTGGCATAGGCCAGGCCGAGGGCGGCCTGAGCGTTGGCGGATTTGGGATTGTACGAGATGGCCTTCTGGAACTCGGCTATGGCCTCGTCCGTCATGCCCTTCTTTTCGTAGGCCTGCCCCAGGCGTACAAGCGCGGTGGTGTTGTGGGGTTCTATTTTCAGGGCTTTTTTAAACTCTACCATTGCCAGGTCGGTATCGCCCAGCTCCAGGTAGTTTGCGCCGCTGGTTAGGTGGTCTCTGGCCTCATACGTGGTACACCCCGTAAGTACGCAGAGCCATAGTATTGAGACAATCGTCTTTTGATACAGTGTCAATTCCCTCACAGTCTGAAGACGTTTAAGGCCTAAAAGGCCGGTTCGCCCCGGACGGGTTTGCAAAATCCGGGAAATGTGGTAAACTTTTAATAGATTAGTCAGACGGGAACCGGAGGCGCGGTAAACGACCTGCCTGTCTACCGGGGCCCCGCAAAGGGCCATTGGGCGAAATGCCCTCGTAAGTTTGGATTTGTGAATAAAAATTTTTTGTGTCAGTCAAAAAAATACGCCTCCGGTTTCCTTATTTTAATTACGGCGATGTTATTTTGTGACCCTTCCTTCCCTTTCATAATCCTTTAGCGGTGTGAAACAATGTTTCTTTACAGCGTCGGCGCGTAATCCCGCCCGGTCCAGCAATTTCCTGTGAAAAGAGAAATCTCCAAACTCACTGATGGAGTGGCTGTCCGTACAGAGGACGAGCCTTGCGCCCCTCTCAACGCACCTGTTTATAAACCCCGGTTCCGGGTCTGATGAATGCGAGTTTATCTCAAGGAGGATATTTCTTGAGACGGCCCTGTCTATGATGGCGTCGTAGTGGCCGTCGGGCATGGCGATGCCAGCCCTCCGCAGGCTCCTTGTCGGGTGTGCCAGGATGTCAATGTCCTGGTCAAGGGCCTTGAGCGTGAGTGACAAAAATTCTTCACGCGCGGCGTCGGCGTCCTCGGCGATGCCCCTCTTTATCGACGGCACGCTGTGCACCGCGCCAATGACCACGTCGAACTCCTTCCTGAGGTCCCAGTCAAAGATAAAGTCCCCGCTCAGCGGCATTTGCTCAAGTTCTATTCCCACCCGGACGCCCATATCCCGGTACTGTGCGACGTGTGATATGTAATCGTCCATCCTGCCTGAGCGTTTTCTGATTTTGTCGTAGAGCTGAGAGGGGTCGAGCCGCCATTTAAGCCCCTGGGCGTCTTCGCCGTCGAAATAGATGTCGTTGCTGTGGTCCGTGATGGCAAAACACTCGATACCCAGCTCGCGGGCGCGGCCCAGGTAGTCTGGTATGTCAACCAGGTCGGCGCAGGCCGACCGGTGCGTGTGCACGTGGCAGTCTACTGTAATGGTAATGTGCAAAAAACCCTTCCCGTTGTCTTAAGTTAATAAACGGACCCTCAAACTGATATTTGAGGATATTTTACGGCAGCCAAAACACTCATTCTATAACCAATCCAACCTTTGGCAAAGACAAAAATGCCTTACTGTAATAGAAGTTGATAGCAAGAAGACACGGTGTTGAGCCGATGCAGAGTATCATATGCAACGTATATCTTACATCAGCTCTATGTCCTTTCCCTCCATGGTGCGTTCGCAGTAGTGGCAGCGGAGGCGGGGCGGGTCCTTGCGTTCTACGTGGAAGTGGGTCTGTATCGGCTCGTGGTTGCCTACGCAGTTGGGATTAAAGCATTTTACTATGCCCATGAGTTCGTCTTCCAGGCTTACCCTCTTTTTTTCTACGGCCTCGTAGTTCTTTATGATGTTCAGCGTGGCGTCGGGGGCGATGAGGGCAATCTTGTTGGCCTCTTCCTGGGTAAGGTTCTTGCCTTCTATTTTTATTATGCCCTTTTTGCCCAGGTTGCGGCTGGAGAGGTTCATCGCGACGAGCACTACCTGGGTCTCGTTTTCAATGTTGAGGATGTCGGCCACCTTAAAGGTGTTTTTGCTTTCTATGTGGTCTATGACCGTGCCGTTTTTTATGGCGGAGACCTGCAGCTGTTTGACCGTCATTTAACCCTGCTCCTTTACGCCCAGCACGGAAGACAGTATGGCCTCCCTGACGGGTACCCCGCTGTGTGCCTGCTCGAAGTATACGGCGTACGGGGTGTCGTCAAGGCTCTCGTCCATCTCCTCCACCCTGGGCAGGGGATGGAGAATCTTGAGGGCATCTTTTATCTTTAGTCCGTCCAGTACGGCCTTGCTCAGGTGGTACGCGCCCTTTACCTTTCCGAACTCTACGGGGTCTGCAAAGCGTTCCTTCTGTATGCGTGTGCAGTAGAGGACGTCGAGTTTGTCGCTTGCTTCTTCAAGGTAGGCGACTTCCCGGTACTTTACGCCCTTATCCGCCAATTCCTTGAGCAGGTCGAGGGGCATCCGCAGGCTCGGCGGCGATATGAAGTACATTGATGTATTAAAGTGTGCCAGTGCGAGTGCCAGAGAGAGAACGGTGCGTCCGTATTTCAGGTCGCCGATGAACCCTATAGTGAGTCCGTCCAGCGTGCCCTTGGTCTTAAGTACGGTGTAGAGGTCGAGGAAGGTCTGGGTGGGATGCTGGTTTGAGCCGTCTCCGGCGTTTATGACGGGTATGTCTACCGTATCCGCAGCCAGCCGCGCGGCGCCGTCGAGGGGGTGTCTTATCACGACCGCGCTTGCGTAGCCCGCCACAATCTTTACCGTGTCACGCAGGGATTCGCCCTTTGCCATCGAGGTGGCCCCCGGCTCTACAAGGCTTATAACCTCACCGCCCAGGAGCTTCATGGCAGACTCAAAGCTCATGCGCGTGCGCGTGGAAGGTTCAAAAAATAGTGAGGCAAGCACCCTGCCCCTCATCAGGTCAGGGTGTGTCTTCTCCTCCATCTCTTTGGAGAGATTCAGAATATAGAGTATCTCTTCCTTGGAGAAATCTCTGAAGGAGATGATATCTCTACCCTTCAAGCTGACCATACGGGAGATATACTATCAGGGACGCACCGCATGTACAAGGGGAAAAATGCGCCGCCGTTTGGCCACGGCTAGCGTGAGTACCTCACCAGTAAGGGCATAAGTCGAGTTCCTTTAATCTCCCGCAACTGTCCCTTTTTACACGTCCTTTCGGTGAAAATCTTGACCCGGTCGGGTCTGACCGTGCCGCCGCAGATGACCAGAGGTACGGCGTCGTGCGAGTGTGATTTGGTGCGGCAGGGCGTGGTGTGGTCCGAGGTGACGGCCACCACGGTGTTCTTGAGGTCTATGCCCTTGAGTACGGGGCCGAGATAGTATCTGTCTATGGCCTCGATGGCCTCCACTTTCTCTTGTGCCTTACCGTCGTGGCCCGGTATGTCGGGCCCCTTTATGTGTACGTAGATGCCGTCGTATTTCCTGAGCGCCGCAAGGCTTTTTTCCACCCGCAGGGAATAATCCTTTTTCAGGTTTGAGGTCGGCGGCGGAAGTTTTACCACGCTCATACCGGTCAGTCGTGCGATGCCGCTTTCCACGGGCATGTCCGCAAGACAGGCAAAATTCCTGCCAAAGAGCTTTTTGACGCCTGGAAATTTGGGCAGGTGGTCGCCCGCGTCCCTCAGCAGGATCAGGTTGGCCGGCTTTTGCCCGCGGCGCACGCGCCTCCTGTTGACGGGAGAGGCGCTCAGTATCTCGCCGCTCTTTATGGTGAATTCGTTTACGAGAAGGGCGGCGATGGCGGAGGCCGTTATGTCGTTGCACCCCTTTAGGGGCCTTGCGCACAGAGTCACGTTTGAGTAAGCGCCTTCCTCAAGCGCTATGCCCAGAATCCCCTCCCTGCCGTAGGCGGGGTCTGTGTTGGTTATCATCCCGGAGAGCCTGTGAGACCTTGAGCGTATGACCAGGACGGCGCGGTGGCCAATGGTATTTTTCAGCTCGAAGGTGGCCGGTACGGATTCAAGCCTGAGCTTGGTATTTATCTCTTTGCACAGGGCCGCGGCCTCGCCCGTAGGAAGACTTCTTCCGACGCGGCGGTCCATTATATGCCTGCCCATGCCCTTTGTCGCGAAGTTGGCCCTGAGGGCAAGCTGGCCGGGTTTTATCTTTAGCCCCGCGGCGAATGATTCCAGCGGGCCCCTGCCCGTGTAGTAGCGGAAGGGGTCGTAGCCGAGGATGCTTATAACGGCCACGTCGGACTCAGGGGCGATGCCCTTCTTTACCGGGTGCATAAGGCCCGTCTGGCCGTTCCGGGCGAGTGAGTCGAGGTTCGGCGTATGGGCCGCCTCAAGGGGTGTCTTGCCGCCCAGTTCCTTCAATCTGTGGGGGCCGTCCGGCATCCCGTCGAGTACTATGTAAAGGAGTTTTTTCTTGGCCCTTTTTGCCATTAAGCATTACCTTCCGTATGTCTTTATCGCCTCTTTGTACACGTCGTTTCCTTCCGGGTCGTAGGCCACGATGCAGGAGAAATCCTCCACCTCCATGCGGTGGATGGCCTCGGTGCCCAGGTCCTCAAAGGCGATGACCTCGCACTTCTTTATGGTCTTTGCTATCAGGGCGCCCGCGCCGCCGATGTTGGAGAAATGAACGGCCCTGTATTTCTTGATGAGGTCTATTACGTCCTGCGACCTGTTTCCCTTGCCGATAGTGCCCTTGAGGCCCAGTTTGTAAAGTGGCTCCATATAGGGGTCCATCCGTGAACTGGTAGTGGGCCCGGCGGAGCCCACGACCTCTCCCGGTTTGGCGGGCGTGGGGCCGACGTAGTAGATTATCTGTTCTTTGAGGTCAAAGGGCAGTGGTTCGTTTTTATCAATGAATTCAATTATGCGTTTGTGGGCGGCGTCTCTGGCGGTGTACAGGGTCCCGGTGATGAGCACCTTCTGGCCAGCCCTGAGGCCGAGAACGGCGGCCTCGTCAAGGGGCGTTGTTATCTTTTTAACCTCATCTGCCACGTCTTCTTCCCTATTCGTGTTTGTGCATTGCTGGTTCTTGCGACGTATAACTTAAATCATTTCTTTCCCCACTGCAAATGCATTTGTAAGCGGGATTGCAGGGTCTATTTTATAAGCCGGTTCCAGTCCTCCGAGAATTTTTCTACCCCTTCATCGGTAAGCTCGTGGGCGATGTCGAACTCTTGCCAGTCCTTCGTGAGGTCGAGGTCTTTATATGGAATGGCCCCCAGATCCTTTTGGGGATTATAGTGGTAATTATCGTGGGGCACGGGCATGCCTTTTTCTCCCCACTCTTTCAATGTTTTCAGGGATGCCGTTACCATGTCGGCCCCCAGCTGCATGGCGTAGAGCATGTGGTCGACGCTTCTTACGCTCGCCACAAGCACCCCGACGTGCCCGTCGCCGCGACTGTACATGTTGATGATATTTTTAATTAGGTCCATTCCGTTTTTCCCGTGGTCCTCGAGGCGGCCCACGTACGGGGAGACGAGCACCTGCCCTTTTCCTGCGCCTGGTGTTGCTGCGTACGCCGCGGCTGCCTGCTCCTGAGAGAAGCAGATTGTGATGTTGGCGCGCATGCCTTCCTTTACCGACTGTCGGGCCGCAACGAGCCCCTCTTTAGTGGCGGGATATTTGATGTGCGCCCCGGGATTCCAGGAGTGCATCTTTCTACCCTGCCGGAGCATCTCGTCGGCCGTTGTGGAATGGTCGGCGTATACTTCTATAGATAGATGGCCGTCCGGCGGGATTAGTGCGGAGATTTTTTTAATAATCTGGTGGTAAAGGCCGAGTAGTTCTTCTCTGGCAAATTTTTCGCCGCGCCCAAGCCGCGCTGCCACCAAAGGGTTTCTTGCGACAAGAGTGGGGTTTGTGGTCTGTCCGTCGAGAAATCCGAGGAGCGAGACAGCCTGCTTCGTCTCCCCCGAGTTTCCGCTGTCCAGGATTATCTTTGTCTTAAGATTTTCAGGTCTTTTCATAGACAATTTGAGGCCTACAATAGGGTTCTCATATCTTAACGGTCTTTACCCTGTGGGAGTGGCACTCGATATTCACTGCCACGGGGAGGCTGGCGATGTGACAGGGGTACGTCTCCACGTGCACGGCGAGGGCGGTGGTGCGTCCTCCCCACCCCTGGGGGCCGAGGCCCAGGTCGTTTATCTCTCCAAGAAGCTCTTCTTCCAATTCTTTTATATGTGGCGCCGGATGGTGCTGGCCGAGAGGGCGGAAGAGGGATTTCTTGGCTATCTGGGTGGTCATGTCGAAGGTGCCGCCTATGCCGACGCCCACGATGAGCGGGGGGCAGGGCCTGCCGCCGCCCGTGAGTACTGTGTTTATTACAAAATCCACCACCCCCTGTCTACCCTGTGCGGGGGTGAGCATCTTGAAGCGGCTCATGTTCTCGCACCCCGAGCCCTTGGCCATCATGGTGAGCTTTATCCGGTCTCCGGGGACTATCTCCGTGTGGATGAACGGCGGGGTGTTGTTTGTGGTGTTCCTGCGCCTCAGGGGGTCGTCGACGATAGACGCCCGGAGGTAACCTCTTGCGTATCCACGGCTTACTCCCTTTTCAATAGCCCCGGAGGGGGTTTCTCCCAAAATCCGCACGTCCTGCCCTATCTCTGCGAAGACGACGCTGCTGCCAGTATCCTGACATATGGGCGTTTGTTCTTCTCTGCCTATCCTTGCGTTCTCCAGCAGTTGTCCGAGGACGTCTCTGCCAGTCGGAGATTCTTCTTCCCGGCGGGCCTTCTCCAGCGCGGCGACGAGGTCGTCTCCCGGGAGGTGGGTTATCGTCATAAAGGTTTTTTCTACCGTCTCGGTGATGGTTTGTGAATCAATCTGTCGCATGGATTATCAGTCCTGGTACGTGTAGCCGTATTTTATTGCCTGGACGTTTTCTTCGAGGAACCGGGCCGGCAGGGTTGAGCGGAAATCGACCTGGTCTATCGGTATATCTATATAATTTAACAATCTGCCCAGTGCTATCATGTTGAGAAAGATGGGACTGCCGAATTTTTCGATTGCGGTACGCTTGAAGGGGAAGACGTCCCTGTCGTCCGCATATTCCATATCACCGATGATGGAGCTGTCGACAATCTGCTTTTCGGCCCTGAATTTCCTCCGCACCGGTTTAGAGAGCTGGAGGCATATATCCGCCTTATTAAAGAACGGCACGTTTATTTTTTCATCTGAGAAGATGATTTCGGCGGTAATGTTTCCGCCCCTTACGGCGGCGTCGTAAATGAGGTTGACCGAGACCTCTTTACCCAGTCTTGCCAGTATGTTTGCCAGGGCGTGCGACATCACCTTTATGCCCTGGCCCGCCTCCCCGGCGACTATAAGCCTCTTTTGTGCGGCCTTTGGCAGTTTTACCAGTTGTTTCACGAAGAGCAAAAGGCTCACGCCGAGAAAGTCCTCTTCAATGCTGGCCTTTCTCAGAAAGCCCAGACTCTCCAGCAGCTCGCACGTCTCGCGGTCATCGGGGTAGACGAAGATTCTGCTCTCGTAGCACTGTTTCTTCTTAAATTCCAGAAGAACCTTTTCCTGGAGTTTGCGTTCATAGCCCTTGCCCCTGGAATCTCTGGTTATGTAGAACCAGTGTATGTGGCCCACACCCTCCAGGTTCCAGCCGAACACGTAGCCCACGGTCTTTTTGTCTTCCCTGGCCACGAGGTAGACGCTGTTGCTGTCCCTGAGTCTCTTTTTTGTCGTTTCGGGCGTAAAGTCCTCTTTCAGGTGCTTCCTCTCTTCCGGGGGACGGTTGGCGCAAAGCTCTTCGACCGTTTCATTGAAGAGCTTTTGCACCTCGGCAATGTCTGAGACCGTCATGGTTTTTATGCTGAAGGTCATTTTGTTATACCTATTTCAGTTTCTTTCAGGAGGCGTGCCTGGTCGTTTATCTTGTACGTCTTTTTGTAGTACATAAGCATGTCGTAGCCGTCTTTAAAGCCGATGCGCCGGCCGTTGTTTACGATGCATTGACAGATAACGTCTATGAAGGTGAACCCCGGGTGCCTGAGGCCCGCAACGATACTTTTTTTGAGGTGTTTCAGGTGGAAGGTTGTGGTCCTGGCGTAAAAACATCCGTGCGCCTTGACGATTGCCTGGACGTCGATGGGGGTGTCCGGAGACCCGCCGGGGGTTGTAACGGTTTTGGCGCCCCGTTTGGAGGTGGGCGAGACCTGTCCCCCGGTCATCCCGTATATTTCGTTCGCAAAACAGATAACCGTTATGGGCGTGTTCCTCCTGGTGGCATGGAGCAGGTGGTTCCCGCCTATGCCGAGGAGGTCTCCGTCTCCGCTCAGTACGACTACGTTAAGGTCATTGTTGGCCATCTTTATGCCCTCGGCCATGGGTATCGCCCTCCCGTGCGCGGTATGGACGGAATCGAGGTTGAAGAACCCCGCGCTCCTGCCTGCGCAGCCTATGCCCGAGACCACCACCGTATTCTTCACGTCAAAATCAAGCTCGTCAAGGGCATCGCACGTGGATTTAAGGACGATGCCGTTACCACAGCCCGGGCACCACGGCGTGGGAAGGTTCTTGTCCTTTAAAAACCGCTTAAAGCGTGTAGTTTCTTCCATAAGACGTTGCCTTTTATTTCGCCGCCGGGAGACGTTTGCGCCTCCTGGCCTTTATAGCATCAAGTTTGGTCCGTATCTCTTCCAGGTCTATATTGCCGCCTGGCAGGGATATCAGGTCCATGTGTTGGTGTACGACACTTTCCAACTGGTTGCGGTACTGTCCGAGGTTCATTTCCATTATGATGATGTTCTCGTACCGGTCGGCTATGTCCTGAAGGTCTTTGATTAAGGGAAAGATTCTTATCGGGCGGAACAGCGAGTATTCGTCCTTAAATTCATACGCGGCCCTGGACAGTGCGCCGTACGATATCAGGAGGGTGTCGGCGTCTTTGTTTTCAATGTATTCGTAGAAGTTGTACTTCTTTGCTACGGTCTCGCACTTTTTTTCAAAACGTTTGAGCAGCGCCCGGTGCACCTCCGGGTCGGAGGTTATGGGCCTTGAGTAGTCTCTGTGCGTGAGGCCGGTGAAGTGGCGTTTGCCCAGGCCGAGGGGCAGTTTCGACCTGTTGACCGTGGGGTACTTTTTTAGCTCTACGGTCTCGTAGAGGTGGCTTATGAAGCCATCGCTCAGGAGGATCACCGGGCTTGAGGACTCTTCCGCCGCGTTGAATGCGCTGAACGTATGGCGGTATAATTCCTCAACGGAATTGGGGTAAAACACTATCGGGCAGTAGTCACCGTGGCTGCCGTACCTTGATTGCATGATGTCCCCCTGGGCGGGGAAGGTCGGCATACCCGTGCCGGGTCCTACCCTCTGCACGTTGACGATTACCAGTGGCACCTCCATCATATGTGCATGCCCGATACTCTCCTGCATCAACGAGAAGCCGGGGCCACTCGTGGCGGTCATTGCCTTTCGTCCGGCCAGCGAGGCCCCTATCACCGCGTTTATCGAGGCTATCTCGTCCTCCATCTGGACGACCTTTATTTGTTTTCTGTCCACAAGCTCAAGCAGTATCTCTGAGGCGGGGGTGATGGGGTATCCTGCAAAGAACCCGAGCCCGGCACTTTCTGCGGCGGCGACAATGGCCTGGTTACCTTGTAGAAGAGGTTTTGACATGATGTACCTTTACCACCTCAATGGCCATATCAGGACAGTATCTCTCACAGTTAAAGCAGGCGATGCATCTGTCGTAGGCGACAAGTTTACCGTTTACTATCTCCAAGTTTTCGACGGGGCAGAATTGCGGGCAGATGTTGCATCGCTTACAGTACCTGTGGTTTATTGCAACTTCTCCCTTTTTTCGAGGCATCTTTTTTTATATCAATCTGTTTGTGCCTTTATCAGGCCGGTTTCTTTCATGACCCGGTCTACTCCAGCCCCGATTTCAGCCGGGTTTTCAACCACGGTGACGCCGGCCTGTTTCAACGCGCGTATTTTATCTTCACATGTGCCGGAGCCGTGGTCTATTATGGCGCCGGCGTGTCCCATGCGCTTGCCCTTCGGCACGTTCTGTCCCGCTATGAAGCCGATAACGGGCTTGTTGAACGATTCTTTTATGTATGCGGCCGCGTCCTCTTCGGCCCCGCCGCCTATTTCTCCGATAAGCACAACGGCGCACGTGTCGTCATCATCCCCGAACAGGCGAAGGATGTCAACAAAGCCGCTGCCCGGTATGGGGTCACCGCCTATGCCCACACAGGTCGACTGCCCTATGCCCAGTTTGGTCAGTTGCCAGACCACCTCGTAGGTAAGCGTTCCACTCCGGGAGATAACGCCGACGTTGCCTTTCTTGTGTATGTAGCCGGGCATGATGCCTATTTTCGTTTCTCCGGGGGTGATAATGCCCGGGCAGTTTGGTCCGATGAGCCGGCTGCCCGTTTGCGTCAGATACTTTTTGACCCTTATTATGTCGAGTACGGGGATGCCCTCGGTGATGCACACGATGAGTTTTACCCCGGCCTCTGCCGCCTCCATGATGGCGTCGGGTGCGAAGGGTGCCGGAACGAAGATTACAGAGGCCTCCGCGCCCGTGTCGCTGACGGCGTCAACAACGCCGTCGTAGATTGGCAGTCCGAGGTGTGTGGTCCCTCCCTTGCCGGGGCTGCAGCCGGCAACCAACCTGGTGCCGTACTCAAGCATGAGCCTGGAATGGAATGTCCCCACTGCGCCAGTCATTCCCTGGCACAGTACTCCTGTTTCGCGGTCTACTAATATCACGGTACGGGGCTTTTACGAGACGGGGAAGATCAGGCTTATGCCACCTCTCAATTCCCCAAGTTTATAGTTTTCCATGTAGTAATCGGCGATGTCTTTCCCGTCGCCCGTGGGGCTGTTTGCAGGGTCGCCGTGACACTTCAGACAACGCTCGTTTATATAGAGTGGATAAAAGTAGCGGTAAACCACTCTTTTGTCGGAGCCCGTGCCCATCCTGAGAAATTCTCCAAAGCCTACGCCGGACGGCAGCCCAAGGTCTCTGAACCGCACTATCTGGGACTGTTCCCACGGGTCAGGCTGGTCGGCGGGGTTCCTGGGTCCGTATTCGCCTTTTCCCGGAGAGACGAACCGTACCTCGACCCCTGTCCTTACGGTAAAGTCTTTGGTGATGGTCTTTGCGAATGTTATGGGGTCGATGCCCTTGTGGCTGTAGAGCTCGCCTTCCGGTAGGGGCGTGCCGAGCTTTGCGTTGTGTGTGTTGATGACGTCCAGGTTGTCGGCGATTGAGAAGCCGGCGATGGTCAGAAGGGTAATGATGGTCCTGGACATCCTCTCAAAGTCGTAGACCTGCGAGAAGCCGCTGACAGCGGGGAATATTGTCAGGACACACACCAATATCAAGGTGGTTATTTTATGTGAGAATCTCATTCTGGTTCTCCATTTACATTATGTGGGTATGTCATAATCATTCGATGGGGAAGGTGATACTTATGGCGCCTATCAATTCTCCTTCCTTGTAGTCTTCCATTTGGTAACCGGTCAGGTCTTTGCCGTCGCCTGTGGGGCTTCTTTTGGGGTTGCCGTGACATTTCAGGCAGCGGTACTCTACGTACAGGGGGTATATGTAGCGGTAGTCCATCTTGTACAGTTCTTTATCGCCAACCTGTTCGACCTCACCGTAGCCTACCCCTTTGGGGTACTTTATCGCGGCGAATTTCTTTAGCTGTTTCTTTTCCCACTTATCGGGTTTGCTGAGGTTGTTCCGGGGGGGGATCTTGCCGCCTCTTCCATATGAGGCGAACTTGATGCCTATTCCGGTCTTCCTGGTGAACATTTTGCCTACCATGTTGGCAAAGCCCTCGGGATTGATTCCCTTGTAACTCTCGGCTTCGCCCCTGGGAAGCGGCTCTCCTATCTTCGCGCCGTGTGTATTTATTATCTCGAAATTGTCCGCGAGGAAATCGGTCGCCGCGTTCAGCATGTTTACGATGGCGCTCGACATCCTTTCGTAGTCATATATCTGAGCCCTGCAGTCCTTGGCAAAAAGCAGGCTCAGTATCGTGAAGGCTAGTACGAGAACAATCTTGTTTGCCGCGTATTTCATGACGTGTCCTCCGCCTGGCTTAATGAGTATTTTGCTTTGTTGCTTCCAAGACCTTTTTCGCCGCCTCTTCCATCCCTTCCGTGAACGTCAACTTGAGCCCTGACTCGTCCAACATCTTTCTTGCGATGTCAGCGTTAGTGCCCTCGAGCCTTACTACCAGGGGCACCTTGGGTTCCATGTCCTTTAGCGCAGAGATTATCGACTCCGCTATCATATCACATTTTACGATACCGCCAAAGATATTTACCAGTACGGCCCTGAGCCTCATGTCTTCGAAGAGTATTCTAAAGGCCTGGGTCACCCTCTCGGCAGAGGCGTCGCCTCCAATGTCCAGGAAGTTGGCCGGCCGGCCTCCGTGGTGTCTTATTATGTCCATGGTCGCCATGGCGAGACCGGCACCGTTGACCAGGCAGCCGATGTCACCGTTAAGCCCTACGTAGCTCAGGCCTTGGGCCGATGCCCTGTCTTCCAGCGACTCCTCATCGGGCCTTTCCTTTTTGAATAGCCCGGCATGGCGGAACGCCGCATTATCGTCAAGGACTGCCTTGGCGTCTACGATGGATAGTGACCCGTCCCGGCGGACGACAAGGGGGTTAATCTCCAGGAGGGATAAATCATTTTCTATGAAGGCCCGCCAGAGGTTTACTAACAGGCCGGCGGCTTCCTTTGTTAACGGACCACTCAGCCCAAGTGCGGCCGCGGCCCTCCGGGCCTGAAACGGGCGGAGGCCAAACAGGACGTCAACGGGTTCGCTGAATATTTGTCCCGGTGAACGTCTGGCCACCTCTTCTATTTCTACCCCCCCTTCCGGACAGCCCAGAAGGATTGGAGTGGCCCTTCGCCTGTCTATCAAGAAGGATACGTACATCTCCCTCTCAATATCAACGTTCTCCTGTATCAGCACGGCCCGAACCTCTTCACCTTCAGGTGGGGTCTGGGCGGTGACAAGCCTGGAGCCGAGGAGCTTTTCCGCGAGGCTTCGGGTTTCTTCCGGGCTGTTTACTTTCTTGACGCCGCCGGCCTTTCCTCTGCCGCCGGCCAGGATTTGTGCCTTTAAGACGGCCCGGGAGGATTTCAGTTCGCAAAAGGCCTTCTCTGCCTCGGCGGGGGTGAATGCCACCCTGCACCTTGTG
>JAZGAY010000255.1:0-4231 GCA_036475985.1 Candidatus Brocadiales bacterium | reverse complement strand
ATAACCAGGACTATGGCAAACGGCTTTCTGGCAGCGGCATAAAGATTGGGGGTAGAGGTGTTGCTTGCAGATTCAATAATATCGAAATCTTCAGGGACATTTACTACAACTCCGACCTGACATCGGGCCGCTGGGCCGTCCGGGAGCCTGTAAAAACGGGTAAGGACGAATATTTTGTCCTGGGTGACAACAGTATAAACAGCAAGGACAGCAGGGTGTGGAAGTTTGTCCACGGGGATGATGTTGTGGGCAAGGCGTTCTTCGTCTTCTGGCCGTTGAGCGGGATTGGGATGCTCAGGTGAAACTACTTGATGTCTTAGGGCTTACGAAGATTTATGGAAAGAGGGTAGTTCTTAACTCCTTTGACCTTGAGGTCAGCAGCGGCCAGATTGTAGGCGTACTAGGCCACAATGGAGCCGGCAAGAGCACCGCCTTCAACGGCATAATAGGGATAACACGTCCTGACAGGGGCAGGATATTCTTTAAGGGTAAGGAAATAACCAAGCTCCCCATACATAAGCGTGCCAGGATGGGGCTCGGGTACCTGTGTCAGGAGCCGTCCGTATTTCAGAGACTGACGGTCGAGGAAAATATTTTGGCCGTCCTGGAGGCAAGAAAGCTTAGCCGTGCGGATAGGCGCCACAGGACCCAACGGCTTGTGATAGATTTCGGACTGGCGCACCTTGCCAAAAAGAAGGCATTTACCCTGTCCGGCGGTGAGAAGAGGCGCCTGGAAATTGCACGCTGCCTGGCTATGGACCCGGCACTTATCATGCTTGATGAACCCTTTTCGGGGATTGACCCGATAGCCGTGGCGGAACTGCAGGCCATGGTGCTGGCGCTTAGAAACGACAACATAGGAATCCTTATTACAGACCATAACGTGCGAGAGGCACTTTCCATTACAGACTACTCCTACATACTCAACCAGGGGGTGGTGATAACAAAGGGCACAACGGCCGAAATCGTAAACGACCCGATGGCCATAGAATGTTACCTCGGAGAAGGGTTTTCCATAGATAAGAAGGTGACCCAGCCTCCTGTTGCCTTTGAAGAGCAGGCACAAAGCGGGAAGCCGGAGGAACAACCTCTCAAGAGGCTCAAGACAATTAAACCATAATGGATTTCATCAAACTGTTCGTATTTATCGGGCTGCTCTTCCTGCTTCTGGGGCTTTGTCTGTTTATCGGGGGTAAGATACCCTTCATCGGCAAGCTTCCCGGTGACATCATGCTGGAGAAGAAGAACTTTAACCTGTATTTTCCGTTCGCCACCTGTACCCTTTTGAGCATAGCACTGACCTCCCTCTTCTGGCTCTTTGGCGGCTTCTCCAAGAGGTAGGCACTGCCGCCAGAGGGTCCTCGACAAACCAAACCAGCTAATAGCGGGGCGGCACCGGCTCCGTCAGGTAACGAGTATGTCTACCAGCGTGAAGGCCATCAGGGCGAGACTGATGAATCCGTTTATGGTGAAGAAGGCCACGTTGACCCTCGAGAGGTCGTCCGGTTTTACCAGTGAGTGTTCGTAGAAGAGCAGCGCAGCGGTAACACATACTCCCGCGAGGTAGATATTGCCCAGTCCGGCGTATCCGGTGAGCAGCAGCAACAACCCCAACATCAAGACATGCAACATCAGAGAGAGCCTGAGAGCGTTTTTTATACCAAGCGTCCTGGGTATGGAATGGAGCCCCATCCGCGTATCATGTTCCACGTCCTGACATGAGTAGATAATGTCGAAGCCCGCCGTCCAAAGGAGCACCGCCGCCGCAAGCAGGCACGGTACGACGTCAAGGCTCGCCCGTATGGCCACCCAGGCCCCAAGCGGCGCAAGCGCCAGCGCAAGACCCAGTATAAAGTGTGAGAGGTTGCTGAGTCTCTTCGTGTATGAATACAGCATCACTACTGCCAGGGCCGCCGGTGAGAGGTATAACGTGAGCCTGTTCAGCGCCGCCGCAAACAATACAAAGCACAGCGCACTGACAACGGTAAACACCCAGAGTGTGGGGCGGCCAAGTTCCATCTGCAAGACGGTCCACTGCTTCGTGCGCGGGTTGGCCGAGTCGTATTGGAAGTCCGCCAGTCTGTTAAAACCCATGGCGCAGTTTCTGGCCATCACCAACGCCCCGAGTATGAGAACCAGTTGCTTCAATGCGGGCACGCCGTCGGCGGCAAGGAAGGCGCTCATCACTGCAAACGGTACGGAAAATATTGCGTGGGGGAGCTTTATAAGCTCAAAAAGACCGAGCGCCCTCTCATAGAGCCCCAGGTCCCTCACTCCTTCCGGATACACCCGCTTGTCTTCTTCCAGGCCCATAACTCGAAATTCTCAGGCGTATTATGCGCCATGTTCCGTTTTAACAGTACCCGCTCCAAGTTTTGCCTTCATGCCGTTAAACTCCTGCCAGATTTCCTGGGGCAGGCGGTCGCCAAATTGCACCAAGAACTTCTCTATATCCCCCAGTTCCTGCCGCCAGTCTTGCGGCTTAATCTCAAATAATTTTTCAAGTCGTCCTTTGGGGATATCCAGTCCTTGCAGGTCTAAATCCTTTAAATGCGGAACGTATCCCAAAGGTGTTTCTTCTGCTTCGACACGGTTATTTACCCTGTCCAGTACCCACTTTAATACGCGAATATTTTCCCCGAACCCCGGCCAGAGGAACTCCCCCTTCTCGCCCTTCCTGAACCAGTTAACCGAAAATATCTTTGGGGGAGAGGTCAACTTTCTTCCCATGTCAAGCCAGTGCCCGAAATAATCACCCATGTTATAACCACAAAATGGAAGCATGGCCATAGGGTCTCTTCTCACCACACCAACCTGCTGAGCAGCGGCGGCCGTAGTCTCAGAACTCGTTCTGGCACCCAGAAATACACCGTTCTGCCAGTTAAAGCTCTCCACCACCAGGGGTATGAGCTGCGACCTTCTTCCTCCCAGGATTATCGCCGAGATGGGAACACCCCTGGGGTTATCGAGTTCCGGCGAGACCGTGGGGCAGTTATATATGGATACGGTAAACCTGCAATTGGGGTGTGCGGCAGTCGTTCCCTGGGAACTATCCCAGGGTCTACCCTGCCAATCCACAAGATTCTTTGGTACGGGGCCATCCAACCCCTCCCACCAGGGCTCGTTGGTATCTACGTCCAAGGCCGTATTTGTATAAAGGGTGGGATAGAATTTATTGGCCTTTAATGTCCTCATCATATTGGGATTACTCTTCATAGAGGTTCCCGGCACCACCCCGAAGAAGCCCGCCTCCGGATTGATGGCGTAGAGCCTGCCGTCGGGACCTATGTTTAACCAGGAAATATCATCCCCCACGGTCCATACCTTGTAGCCGGGAAGCGCGGACTCCAGCATGGCCAGGTTAGTCTTTCCGCAGGCAGAAGGCATTGCGGCGGTAATATAGGTAACGTTACCCTGTGGGTCCTCAACGCCGACAATCAGCATATGTTCGGCCAGCCATCCTTCTTTCAGACCCAGACAGGAGGCTATTCTCAAGGCAAAACACTTCTTCCCCAGCAGGGCGTTTCCTCCGTAACCCGAGCCAAAGCTCCAGATCAGATTGTCGTCGGGGAAATGCATAATAAATCGCCTGTCGGGGTCGAGGTCTCCCACAGAATGAAGCCCCTTTCCAAAGTCCGGGCTGTTCCCAATCTTCTCCACTACGAAGCTTCCTACGCGAGCCATTACTCTCATATTCACGGCCACATAGCAGCTGTCGGTAAGCTGGACACAGGCCTTTGCATAAGGCGAGTCAGGATGCCCCATGGTGTACGGTATAACGTACATAGTCCTTCCCCGCATACAGCCCCTGGATAATTTGGTAAGGCGTTCCTTCGCCTCTTCGGGCGCCATCCAGTTATTGTTCGGCCCGGCGGTCTCTTTATCTTTGTGGCAGACAAAGGTCAGGTGTTCGGTACGCGCCACATCGGTGGGATGACTGCGGTGCAAATAACAATCGGGATACGTCTTCGGGTTCAGTTCATAGAACACCGGACGTCCCCCGAGCTGCTCCTTGTTTATCCCTATATCAATGAGCCTGCGAGCTTCTTCCTCTGAACCGTTGCACCAGTAAATCTTGTCCGGTTGAGTAAGTCCCGCTACCTCTTCAACCCATTTCTCAAGGTGTGTGGCCATAATCCTGATCCTTCCTCGCAACAAGCCTTGCCGTTTGCAGGCATAATTTAGAATCGGTAATTCTACCCACTTCTTGCCTCTTTGGCAAGAGTTAAGG
>JAZGAY010000254.1:0-15784 GCA_036475985.1 Candidatus Brocadiales bacterium | reverse complement strand
GTAATCTCGCCGGCTAGTCCATTACGGCGCCGCGCGCCTTTAAATCTTTTTTCTCCGCCGAGGTGAGTCCCTTCACCCCTTCCAGGTACGCCCCTCTGACGGTAGCGCCCCTCAGGTCTGCGCCCGTCAGTTTTGCGCGGCGCAGGTTGGTCCACCGCAGGTTGGTGTGGCTGAGGTTGGCGTCTGTGAGGTTTGCATGGCTCAAGTTTGCATGGCTCAGGTCGACGTCCTCCAGGTCAACGCCCGTCAGGTTGGCGCGGCTCAGGTTGGCGTTGACAAGGGTTGCATCTTCCAGGTTGGCCCCGCTCAGGTCGACGCCGCTCAGGTTGGCGCCGCTCAGGTCGGCATTCTCCAGGTCCACGTTGCTCAATGTGGCACTGCTCAGGTCCGTATCCTGCAGGATTGCACCCCTCAGGTCGACACCCGCCAGGTTCGCGTCGCTCAGGTCGGCCTCTTCCAGGATTGCTTCTTTTAGATTTACGCCGACAAGGATAGTACTCCTCAAATCAACGCGGCTCAGGTTCGCGCCCTTCATGTTTGCGCCGCTCAGGTTTGTTTCTCTCATTTTGGCGCCGCTGAGGTTGGTGTTTACCAGGTTTGAGTCGTGCAGATCGGCCTTCTCCAGGTTTGCGTCGCTCAGGTCGGCGTCCTCCAGGTCGGCCTTTTTCAAGTTGGCGCCGCTCAGGTCGGCGTCCTGCAGGTGCGCGTCGCTCAGGTCGGCGCCCTCCAGGTTGGCCTTGCGCAGGTCAACACCGCTCAGGTCGCAGTGGGGACATTCCCGGGTATCAAGCAGTCTTTGAAGGTCGGACTTGGTTTCCCCGTAAGCCGGGCGTGACTGCATACCCGGCACCACCGGCATGAACACAATCGAGCAAATAAAGGCAGCGGCCAATAACGACCCCTTGACATAGCCCATTCCCGGCACCGTCCTTTCTGTATATTGGTTGAGCAGGCAAACACAGCGTACACATATTGCACACGGCATCAAGGATTTTTTGCTGTATTAAACCAACGGCCGTAAAAGGTCGCTATCTACCGACCTTTTTCCTCTTTTTCCTTTGGTATGTTTCATCCGGCCCCTCCCTTGAGGGGGAGGAGATACGTAGCGTACAATTCGCCTCAGGCGCTACGTTTTGACGCACCAACAGGGAATGTAGACACGTAACGGCGTCTCAACCTTGAGGAAGCCGGGACGGTGGTAGTGTTAAAACACAGCATATGCCCGGGCTTTGGCGGCATCGAGAACGAACTCTTCCTCAGAAGCAACACCATGATGGCGTTCGGAGACGCAAGGGAGGCACGGCAGAAAACCACCTCCCACATAAAAGGCGAGAAGTGAGTATAAGATGCGCCTCCGCAGCGTTAAGAGAATCGTCGTGTTGAGTTTTTTGGCGGAAAGGGCCCGCCTCTAAAGATTAGTACCGTCTCTTCTTGAAACCGCCGCCCCTCTCGCCGCCGCCTCTCTCCCCCCTGCCGCCGCCTTCCTTCTTTGGCTCGGCCTCGTTTACCACAATAGCGCGGCCCTCGATGTCGTTGCCGTTTAATTCCCCGATGGCGGCGGTGGCATCTTCGTCGCTTTCGAGCTCAACAAACCCAAAACCCTTGGACCTCCCTGAATACTTGTCCATAATGAGGGTTGTACTGAGAACCGTCCATTTTTCCGAAAACATCTTTTCAAGGTCAGCCTGGGTGACTGTGTAAGGAAGGTTGCCTACATAGAGTTTCTTGCTCATTCCGTGTTCTCGCCTTGTTTCTTTAAAGGTAAGCACTTAAACCGTGCAACGTCCTGTCCGGCACAGCGCCGGACTCCTTAGACAAGGACTCATTAGCAGACTTGGGCAATAAAGTCAACAAAGATTATACGTGTCTGCCCCGGGACCGTTCTTTCGGGTTTCCATTGACACGGGATTCTCGTGTGGGTAGTTTACCTTAAAAGTTATCGGAATAACGCTCAAATCGCGTCCACTAATGAAGGGTGAGAATTATCGGGAGGATGGGAAAATGAAAATGCCTGAAAAAACCTGCATATCGGGGGGGTTGTTGGCGGTTTTTCTAGTATTGTTTATCTCTTTGCCACAGCATACCTTTGCTTCAGGTGACGCACCGGCCTTTCAGAAAGAGATGGCCGGATTGCTGGGGGTAGAGGCGGGACCGGACAACTCCGGGGAGGTCTATCACCTGGGCGGACTGGCGGGCTACTATACCGGTCCGCGTAAGCTCTTTCCCGGTAAAGGGAAATACGGGAAACTCTACAGCTTTCTGCCGCTTATCAGGTGGTATGATCCCGCGTACTACTATAATACCCAAGAGTTCCGGCCTGAGAACTCACTTGACGGTTGGTACAAGAATGACCAGTGCATAGTATGCCACACGGTAGAAAACCCCGGCATAGTGGCGATGTGGAGACGTAGCAAACACGCCTCGCCGGGGGAGGGCAAGGAGGTTGTCGGGTGTGACAAATGCCACGGCAATAACCATGCCGAGCTCTTCATGCCCACGTACGACACCTGCGGCCAGTGCCATCAGGAACAGCTCAAGGGTCACCGTGGCGGCGGACAGGGCGGCCACGCCCACGCCTACAGCATCGACCTCTGCGAGCAAGGCGGCCTGATAGAGAAACCGGCCGAGGAAGTGGCGGGCTGTCTCACCAGTCATGCTATAGTCGAGAACCGCTGCGACGGCTGCCACTCGAGGCACGAATTCTCCGTCAAAGAGGCCCGCAAGACGGGCAGCTGTGCCGTCTGCCACTCCGGGCCCGAACAGTACGAGTACGAGATGTACATGCAGTCATACCACGGGCAGATATACCAGAACGAGGCGTATGAGTGGGACTGGACAAAACCCCTGAACGCCAAGAACTACAAGGTACCCACGTGCGCCTACTGCCACATGAACGGGGGTGAACACAACGTGAGAAAGAACTCGACTGTGTATACGTACATGGGCACCTCTCTGGTTGACAGGGGAGCGTCCAGATATAAGGAGATCCGCGACGGGTGGGTGACGCTCTGCAAGGATTGCCACTCGCAGCGTTTCGCGCGCGACCAGCTCGAGGCCATGGACGAGGCCGTGAAACTCAGCTTTACCAAATACAGGGAGGCCATGGCGCTGGTGGTGGATTTATATAACGAGGGGATGCTCGACCCCATGCCCGCCGACTTGGCCCCCGACTGGATGGGCGGGCACAAGCTGAGCCTGCTTCCGGGCGGTGCGATTCGCAAGTACAACGTCTCCGAGATAGAAAGGCTGACCTACGAGCTCCTGGTGGACATGACCGACGCCATCTACAAGGCCAAGGCCCACGGCGCCGTCTACAGCCCCATCTACGGCTACTGGGAGTGGGCACAGGACAGGTGGCTGGTGCGGATAAAGGCCGAGGCAAGCCGCCTCCGCCGCATCTCCGAGATAGAAAAAAAGCTGGGCATAGAACACGTCGCCTACGATTTCTGGAAACACGGTGAGTACACCGACTTGTATCTGGGCTGGAGGAGGAAAGGAGACGACTAGAATGACCATTCAAGAGGAAATTAGGGAAGAGGGTGTTTCGCCGGCAAGGATGACTGTAAAACACCTTGTCCCTCCTGTATGGCTGGCAGCCCTTGCCGGGGCGGCGGTCTTGACCGGGACTATATGCCCTCTGCATATAGGGCTCCTGATAACGAGCATAGTGGTGAGTGTCGCTTTCACGGTTACTAACTGCATATTCTTGTACCGGTTGTGGCAGCTGGCACAGATGAGTGACCTGGGTATCAAAAAGCCGTCTCCGGTAAAGGCCATTTGTTTCTATTTCATTCCTTTTTTCAATCTTTACTGGATGTTCATTTTGTACAGGAATCTGGCGTTACACCTGAACCACCTGACAGGCCGTAACAAGGTTCCGGTAACGTTTCTTACAGTGGGTGTCGCGCTGATAGCCAGTTTTGTTTTGGTGCTGCCGGGGTTGGTAATCATACTGATCGTCAATTTCTATTTTTACAAGGCCGGAATGGAGCTGTTTGAGGGGCGGCAAAAAGAGCGGGCAGAGCGCGCTGCCACCCATGAAGACTGGTTCGTTGAGTATACCGGCAAGTAGCCACGGGCTGGAGTAGGAAGGGGAGAGCAATCCTTAAAGTTATCTTGTGGCCCTGATCTGCCCATCAACCCTGGGAGTGTATCTGCTTTATTGCAAACGTCCACAGCGGGTGATAGACTGTGCCGTAATGCCTGAAATTTTTAATACATAAAGGGTAGGGAACGCCTGGGTGAAAAGCCCCAAAAATCTCTGTAAACCGGGGGGCGTAATGAACGGGACGGATTTATTTGACTGGAAGTGCTGGCCGGAGACGGAGCGCTTCGTAATGGGACATGTAGACGCCTTTCTGAAGGTAAATCAACGGGCAAGGGGCCTTGCCGGGTCTCTTGCAGAAAAGACCAGCACACGGTTTTTCGACTGGATAGACCATATAGTAATACCTGATTCCGGAGGTGTACAGACCACACTCAAGGGTCTTGGCTTCAGCAAGAACCCGTTTGCCGAGACCCCGCCGGGCATGTCTGCCTACTCCCATCCCGATGCCATATTCCCGGACATACTCGTGAAGGAGGGTGCGGGAAGGCCCGGGCTGGAAGTGGCGCTGAAGCCCGAGTCGCTGGCGGCGTTTGCGGCCGTCCATGGCATGACGCACGCCGTGGAGGGTGAACCCCTCACCCGCTATCGCAGGCTTGTGGTGAGCGAGGAGGGGGATACAAGACTTCTTGCCGTGGAACGCCGTGGGTATCGAGGGCATGTTATAGAAGAACCTACTGCCAGGTATTATTCGGAATACGCAGAGGCAGATATGCGCTGGCGGTCCAGGTGTCGCTGGTACGCAGACGTAGAAGACGGTTTCCGTGAGACAGGGAAGATAGTCGACGAGATGGTCTCCCGGGTGGGCAGGGACCTTGCCGGATATCTCGTCTTTAAGGCGGAGCGTGAGTACTGGGCGTTTAGAAACCGTGCGGCGCGCATCCAGAAGGGACGTCAAGATACTCTCGGTCTTGGCTGGGGCAATCACGACCATCATGCCTTCAGGTCCTCCCGCAGGTATATGAGAGAGCTGATAAGGATACTGGAAAAACTCGGATTCGTGTGCCGTGAGCGGTTCTGCGCCGGTAGAGAGGCCGGCTGGGGGGCACAGGTGCTGAGGCATCTGGTGTTACGGATAACCATCTTTGCCGACCTTGATCTGGCTCCGGAAGAGACAGCGATAGATTTCGCACACCGGCTTCTGCCTGAGGCGAAGAGCCTGGGCGCTGTGGGGCTCTGGGTGGGCCTCCACGGTGAAAGTTTCTTCCAGGCGGGGCTTCACCATGTGGCCGGCAGGTTCGATTTTCAGCGTCTCCGCGAGGACCTGGCCAAGGAAGGCATTGATACTATGAAACCTTTTTCTGATTCTGACTTCCTGAAGCAGGCGTTTACCGAGGGCGAGGTCTGGCAGGTACAACCAGAGCGGCCGAAGACGCTCTTGGAGAATAAGTATATAACGGAAAGGCAGTATAAACGGTTTATCAAACAGGGCGCAAGGGGCAGTCATCTGGAGAATTTGGAGAGGAGAGAGGGTTTTAAGGGATTTAACCAGCAGTCCATCAGCGCCGTTATTCGTGCCACCGACCCCAGGCATTAAAGGGGTCTAGTCCCATTTCTCCGCATCGACCTGTGAGTAAACGGCTATCTGGTCTTCTGCGATGAGTTTTTCTTTTCCTGTCTCCATGTCCTTCATCTTTACCACCCCCCGGGCCAGTTCGTCGGGGCCTATTACAATAACCCTCTTTGCCCCCCGTTTGTTTGCCGAACGCATCTGCGCCTTCGGGCTCCGGCCCTCATAGTCCAGGTCGCAGGAGAGCCCCTGGGCCCTGAGCCTCTGGGCGATCTTAAAGCATTCCCTGTGTGTGTCGTCTCCAATAGAAACCAGATACACCTGTGTTACAGGTTCGCCCTCGTCGATGGGGACATTATTCTGATATACCTTTTCAAGGGCGAGCATGCTGCTCTCCATGCCCATGGCGAAGCCAACGGCACCCGTGGGAGGACCGCCTATGTCCGATATCAGGTCATCATAGCGTCCGCCGGCGCAGATGGCGCTTCTTGCCCCGAGAGTCGGGAGGATTATCTCATATACGGTCTTGGTGTAGTAATCCAGTCCTCTCACAAGGAACGCGTCCATGTCGTATTTTATGCCTATGTCCGATAGCGCCTCTTTGACCCTTTCAAAGTGGTCCTTACACCCCTTACAAAGGTAGCCGTATATCGCAGGCATTTTGTGGGCTATTTCTTTGCACCCCTCCTCTTTACAGTCGAGGACGCGGAAGACGTTTCTCTCCATCCGTACAAGGCACAGCTTGCACAGGCCCTTTTTGTGCCGGGTCAGTTCCTCTTTTATGGTCTTACGATACGACGGCCTGCACTGCGCGCATCCGATGGTGTTGAGTTTTACCTCATAATCGACCAGGCCCAGACGGTCGTAGACCTGGGTGGCCACGCCTATGGTCTCCACGTCCACAAACGGGTCCATTGAGCCAACCGCCTCTATGCCCATCTGGTGGAACTGACGGAGACGTCCTGCCTGGGGTCTTTCCTTTCGGAACTGGGGTCCTATGTAGTAGAATTTTTGGAATTTTTGGGTCTTGTACAGTTCATACTCAACGTATGCGCGCATCACCCCGGCGGTGCTCTCCGGCCGCAGGGTGATAGAGGAATCCTCACTATCTGCAAAGGTGTACATCTCTTTTTCGACGATGTCCGAGGTGTTACCGATGCCCCTGACAAAGAGCCCTGTATCTTCAAATATAGGGGTGCGTATTTCATGATAGCCCGAGAGCTCAAAAATCTCTCTGGCTACCTCCTCAAGCCGCCGCCACAGCCGCCACTGATGAGGGAGTACGTCTTCCATACCTCTTGGCGACCGCAGCTCCTGACCCTTCTTTGGTTTCTCCTGGTTACCCATGCCGCACGGTTTAACCTTTTCTGTGTATAGACTTATAAATGCAAGGCCATTATAGCCTTTGCGGCCGGGGATTCAAGCCCTTTAGAAACGGCTTGGATTGTATGATTGTTTATTGTATTTTAGGAATTGGGTGAGATAGCAAGTGTTGTGGGGGGATGTTTAGTCGTCAGGGTATGCGCTTAACTTTTTACCTGATGTGAGGGGCCATCAGGAATAAGCATTGAAACAAGAGGGCCGAAACATGGCATTCACGGGAAGATTACTTCAGGTCGTCGGTATCCTGCTGGTACTTTATGCCTTATACTGCGGTATAGTGCTGGATTCTATGGGGAAGGAGATGACCCTGTTAGTCATTGGCGCTGCTGTCTTTTATTTTGGAAGGATGCTTGAAGGAAGGGCATAATGAGACCGGGCATGCATTTGAAGCCTGTTAGAACTTTTTCCTTAAGCCGGGTCTTTTGTGGGGTCCTCTGGCCCTTGCTTCCGGGGGTTTTCCGCTCCTGGGGTCTTTTGCCCTGTCCTTCATCAGGAACCTGCGAAAGAGTATCTGGATGGCAAAAAAGACGCCAACAAGAAGGGTGAGAGCCGCAGCGGCTATTATTGCTTGAAGCCCCTGACTCATGTCATGTCCCTATTTGCCTGCTTGGTTAGAGTTGCGTAATTCCTGCCAGTTAAGCGAGTCCGGCAGACAAAATTATAAACCTGCCCTCAAAGGCGCACAAGTACTATTTTACCTCCACCACTAGGAGCCGCTGTTCATCATGGCCAGTGCCTCTTCCGCCGCACGCCCCGATGCGCCGGTACCGCCCATGGCTGTCTTGACCCGCCTTAGACCCTCTATAACATGTCTCCTTCTGTCTTTATCTTGCACGAGCTCAATAACCCGATCGGCTATCCACTGGTAGTCGTCCCTGTACATGAGAGATTCCGGGACCAGGTGCTTCCCGGCAACCTTATTGACAAGGCACAGGAAAGGCGTTTCTATATACGGTTTTGCCATAAAATAGGCTATCGGTGGAATACGGTAGACGACCACCATGGGCGTAAGGTGGGCCGCAACCTCCAGGGTGACGGTCCCGGAACTGGTCAGGCAGACGGCGGAGGCCTCAATGACCTCCGGCAGGTTGCCGACGACTATCTCTACCTGGGAACCAAACCTGCTTGCAACAGTCTCTACAAGGTCCAGATTTCTTGCGTGGTGGCAGGAGACGATGAAATGTGCCTGTGGAAGTTTTTTCCGTAGGATCTCCGCGGCGCCTAGAAACAGGGGCAGGAACCTGTTTATCTCTTGTTGCCTGCTCCCCGGCAGAATTGAAATTATGCAGTCTCCCTTTTCCGCCTTAAGGCGGTCGACCATGGCATCGTCCTGCTCTCTTTTTTGAAGCTCGTCAAACAGCGGGTGGCCGACATACTTGAAAGGTATGTCCTTGCCGGTATAAAATTCCTCTTCAAACGGGAAGACGAGAAGCATCTTCTTGACCACCTTTCTCAACTTCTTTGTTCTCCAGCTGCCGTAGGCCCAGAATTGGGGACATACATAGTAGATGACCGGCACCCCGCGCATGGCGGCGGCGCGGGCAAGGTAGATGTTAAAGCCGCCGTAGTCTATCAATATGGCAAGTTGCGGCCTTTCTTCCTCGAAGAAGCGTTTGCAGTCCCTGTATATCTGCCAGAGGGTGGGTACTTTAACGATGATGTGTGCCCACATAGTTGCATAGTCGTCCATGGCATGCATACAGTGAAGCCCCGCGTCGTGCATCTTCTGTATTCCTAACCCGTGGAACTCTACCGCGGGGTCCCTCTCCAGGATCTCCTTCATCAGGTTGGCGCCATGCATATCCCCCGAAGGGTCGCCCGCACTGATAAATATTTTCTTGGCAGCCAATGTTCCTCCTTGTCGGAAGCTTAAGTATTAACTGTGAAATAGTTTACGGCGATGATTATCAGGTTGATACTGTACAGCACCATGGCACCGACCCACACGAAGACCCATGAATATGACATGTCGAAACAAAATAACCCGTACATCATATCCAGCCCAAAGAGCGTTATAAGAACGGCGGGCAGCAAGACGGTTACAGAAACAATTATCAAGAATATAACGTCGTGTCCGGGGACAATAAGCTCATGACAAATCCAGATATTTAATGAAAAGAACACAACGAGTATAAAAAGACACGACCTGATCCAGGCATAAAAGTACGCTATGCCGGCCAGCACAAAGATTAAAAAAGCGATGATCATGGGTGTCATGTCAGTTGCGGTGTCCTGCCGTCACCGGGGAAGGTCCATGGGCGCCCTGGGGATTTTTACACCAAAGGGCCTCAAGAGTCCCCTCATCTGCCGGGGTATCTTTGTTGTGGAGTATATTCTCCTCCCGGACGCCGTGTTTGTCACCAGCTTAATGTCTTTCAGCCCGTCCAGTAGCTCAAGATGTGTGAGCCTGTTGCCCGTTCGAGTCCTGGAAAGACCCCTGTCCAAGGCCCTTTTAAGGAGATATGCCAGAAGGCAGATAAAAATATACCCCCTTTTATGTTCTACTCTGGGCAAGACCCCCGGGGGTGACGTTATATTCCCAAAGAAATCCTCCAGATGGTGAAGCTCCTTGCGCGCCCTTACCGTCTTGGTTAGAAACGCACGCGCAGCCATATTCGTCTTCAGTGCAAACTCAACGTTACCTCTCTTCCGGGAGCGCGCATTCTTCCCGGAAACTACGTAGACTCGCGGCCCTTTCTTGTTACCGGTCTTTATTCTATACGCAACATGGCCTCTGCCGGCCCGACAGGTTGGTCTCTTAATATGTCTCTTACTCCACCTGTTGATAAAGGCTATATATGGAATCCCCTCTCTGTTCAGGAGATTGACGGCGCCGTCACCGATGGTCTGTCTGCTGCTTACAAACGTGGTCTTGCGTCCCTTTATGAATTGTCCAAGAACGTTATCGGTGAGCAGGCCCCGCACAAACTCAAGGGGGTTTCCCCCGTCATATACGCCGTATGCCCAGGGGACACCGCCCGTGGTAAGAGTTGCCAGTAGTGACTCCTTCTGTCTCAACGGGTTCCCGCGCGCCCCAAGGGCATTGATCTTGAGCTTGATGATATAGCAAAAGGACGACGTTCTTTTCCGGGCGGCCCCTGATATGATGCGTAGTCCACTGCCGCGGCCGTCTCTTTCCAGGTATTCTAAAAGTCCAAGAACCCTGTCGTTAAGACGCGCCTTGCCGGAACGTGAAGGCCCGTAAAATTCCGGCAGATAGACCCTGTCCAGCCATTCTGCCACGGGGGGTGGGGCAACGGGATTCAGCAAGTGGTGAAAGGTGACGGCCATAAGATAGGGTTTCATTCTTTTAGCGGCTCTATTGCTGCCAAGGACTTTTTCGACGTCGAGCCTGTCCCACGTGGTTTTCAACAGAAGCATGTTCCCGTACTCCCGGACCGCTTCGGTCCTCAGCCCCTTAAGCGCAACGAACTTCTCGCCGGAATGATTGCTCAGGGATTTAGTAAGCCCCGGAAGCTTATGTCTTATCTTGTCCAGGTTGCCGAGGTTCCATAGCACCCGTTGCCTTATCTTTCCGTTTTCTCTGTAGTTCTCGACTATCCGCAGGTAACGGTGTGTCTTTCCGCCACTCCTGGTCTCTACAATCCTTACGAACATAATTCCACCATAATTAGATGTTCCGACAAGGGCTTACAGAAATGTGTAGCAGATAACCGTTGATGCAACAGGCATACGTCGGACATGCTATCCTCAAATGAGGATGATAGATACAAGAAAGCCAACCCCACCTTCCCTCCCGGGCGTCAAGAACGCCGCTTATAAGTTTAATTATGTGGACAAGATTGTCAATACAGATTAAGCTTAATGATAAAGCAGAGCAATAATATTTGCCGACAAACCTTCCTCAGCTACTATGATAATTTCTAACCACGTAAAGATATCCGGTGTTCTGGGCCTTGGCGTTTATGCCTGCACAAGTGAGTTTGTTCCTTCCGTTGCGTGTTTTCTGGGTGGATGGCTGATTGATATAGACCACCTTCTGGACTGGGTGATGAATTTTGGGCCCACGCCGAATTATACCCGGGTAAAAGACAATTTTGCAAGAAACAGGGTTCGTTACGTCTACGTAATATTTCATGGCTGGGAATATCCCATCGGCATCTTGACGTTCCACGCGTTTTATGGTCTTCCGCAATGGGTGGTGTATGCCACTGTCGGTTACATCTGCCACCTGACGTTGGACCAGATGTTTAACTGCCACAAAGGGTTTCTTACCTACTTTCTCACATACAGGATTCTCCACAAGTTCAAGGCATCTTCCATTCTGGTGAGACAGCCCGGTACGGCGCCTGTTTATACAAAGAACACGGCCATGCGTGCCGATGAACACTGAATGGAACGTGCCGCGGGGGAAGCCCACGAAATCCTTGACCTTGACTGTGTAATCTGCTTGTATTATATTTCCCCTTTTTAGACGTTGCGCCTCAATATCAATATCCATATTCATGAAACCTGTAAAACATGCGGTGACATCCGGAGTGCTGGGCCTGGTGGTGTATGCCTTCAGGGGAGACCCTGCGCCAGCCGTATCCTGTCTGCTGGCGGGATGCATGATAGACCTGGACCATATCTTCGACTGGGTCAACAACCTCGGCCTGCGGCGCGGTACACTATCGCTGTTTAATGTCTACAATCACTTTGATTACGAGACGTTTGAAGAAAGTAGCCGCGATATAATATATTTCTATGTTCCTCTTCACAGCTGGGAACTTATGATAGGGTTCTGGAGCCTGTGTCTCTTCTATCCGATGGGCCCCGTAATAACCAGTGCTTTCCTTTCACTTACGTTGCACCTGTACCTGGACCAGAGATACAACAGGGTCAAACCCCTTTCATACTTCTTTATTTACAGGATGTATAAACGCTTTAAGACGGCTGCGTTGTTGGATTCCCAGAGGTAGGTTGTGGTTTCGAACGCTTAAGACCGCGTGCCGTCGCGCCCTGCGGCTATGCCCTCTTAAATTCCTTACGCGCCAGGAACACGCACAACAGGCATATGGCGGCGGCAATCCCAAAACCAGCAAAGTAACTTCCGGTCATGTCTCTGGAGGCACCCAGGACGATTGGCATGAAGAACCCCCCCAGCCCTCCGGCTGCCCCTACCAGGCCGCCAACCGCCCCGGTCTCCGCAGCGAAGTAGGTCGGCACTAATTTATATATGACGCCGTTTCCAATACCCAGGAGGACGCCAAGCAGTATAAAGACCACAGATGCCACGGTGAGGCTTGGCCTTAACCCTTCCGCAATGAGAAAGACCGCCGCCAGCGTGTAAAGTACAAGGAGTATCTTCCTGCCGTCCATCCGGTCGGCAAGATAACCCCCCACAGGCCGTATAAACGACGTGACAAGAATAAATAGTGTCGTCAGGTCGCCGGCCTGTACGGGCGTGATGTCGTATACCTTTTTGAAGTATGACGGCAGGAACAGTGAGAAACACACGAAACCACCGAACGTCACCCAATAAAATGCGCAAAAGACCCATGCAAGCGGGGTCCGTCTGAACACACCCAGTATCTCGCTAAGGGATTTGGTGTGTGCGGTCGTCGGTGCATCGGTCGTGAATTGCCAGTAAAGAACGGCCATTATAAGGCAGGGGATGGCGTAGAGGGGAAAGATGCTGTGCCAGTCGCCGCCGAAGTAAGTAATCAGGCGCGGCACAAACAGCGTGGACAGGGCGGCACCGACGTTTCCAATGCCGTATATACCGAGTGCGAGACCCTGCCTGTGTTGAGGGTACCACCTTGAGACATGGGGAATGCCCACTGCAAAGGATGTCCCCGACATGCCGAAGAGGAAGCCGCATACAAGCAAGAAGACGTACGTATTGGCATACATAGCCGCCAGGGTGGGGAAGAAACAAAACAGCATCAAGAGACTGAAGACCTTCCTCCCGCCGTACATGTCGGTAAGGATGCCCATGGGTATGCGCATGGCGGAGCCTAAAAGGGCGGGGATGGAGATAAGCAGGGCCAGTTGGGTCTCGCTGAGGTGCAACTCCTCCCTGAAGTATGGACCCAGGGGGGCATAAAGTGCCCATACCGCAAAGCAGACTCCGAAGGCTACTGTGGCAAAGGACAGTACCGTTGTGTTACCCTGAGGCTCGAACGCCACGTCTTTATTGGCCATCAGCCAGACCTCCCAAGACAATTTCTGCGCAGACTTAGATTTTTTGTTTGTGGAACAGCTTGGGCATTAAGACAATAAAGAGAGTACCCAGGCATATAGCGACCCATATTCCAAACCCATACTTGTAACTGCCGGTGGCGTCTTTAATCAGTCCCATTACAATGGGCATAAGAAAACCTCCGGTACCGCCCAAGGCCCCTGCCAGGCCGCCCACCGCACCCACGGCGGTAAAGTAGGACGGAATGAGCTTGAACACACAGGCGTTACCTATCCCGCAACAGAGACCTAGAATGTACAGGGAAGTAAGTTGTATGACAAAAGATATCTCCATAGTCATCATCACCAGCACTCCAAGCGAGACCCCAAAGGTGACGATGAGTATCTTTCTTGGGTCTATCTTGTCCGACAGCCAGCCGCCAACGGACCTGATGAGCGCCGTTATGAGGACAAAGATGGTAGTATAAACCATAGAGGCCTGTGCCCGGTCTATATCCCAGCGGTCGCTGAAATATGTGGGCGAGAAGAGCGAGAAGGCAACAAAACCGCCAAACGTCATCCAGTAGAGGTACGAAAATAACCATGCCAGCCTGCTGGACCTGTAGATACTGAATATCTCACCGAACGACTTGGGTTCGCGCCGTCTGGGCGGCTCAGAAGTCATTGTCCAATATATTATGCCCATGACCAGAGCGGGGATGGCGTAGATGCCGAAGATGAGGTGCCAGGCCGGCAAGGAGCCTATCGTAAACCTGGCAGGTAGCTGCTGCTGTTGCTTAGCTTGCAATATCTCTAATTCCTCTACATCCTTAAGTGCCTCCGTCGCACTCGATTCCACCATGGTGCCTGTGTTACCGACATTGACTCCAGACTCAATGTAGTTACCTCCAAAGACACTAACTATCAAGATGGGTACAAATATAGTGGCCAGTATGGTACCTACGTTACCCATGCCGTAAATCCCTAATGCAGTACCCTGTTTAGACTGCGGATACCAGACGGATACGTGAGTAACGCCCACGATGAATGACGTGCCCGATATGCCGAAGAACAAGCCGCAGATAAGGAACATGACATAGCTGTCGACGAATATGGTCCCCACCAACGGGATGACGACGAATAAGAGAAGTGCGGTAAAGACTATCCTGGCACCAAACTTATCCGCCAATATGCCCATCGGTATGCGTATGATGGACCCCAAGAGGGCCGGGATGGCCACAAGTATCAACGCCTGCCCCGCAGAGAGATTGTACCACTTCATGAAGTAGGGTCCTAACGGGGCGTATAACGCCCAGATCGCAAAACAGAAGAAGAATGCGATTGTGGCAAGATACAGTACCGTTGGGTTGCCCGGCGGTTCAGGCGGAACGGGTGGATGCGTACCCCCGCCCGTACTCGATATATCTTCTTCGGGAGCCGGTCTAGTGGTTGTCTTGTCCATTAAGCCTGTGCCTTAGAATCCCCTTCAAAGACTCGATAGATATGTCTAAGACTGCAACAGGGCCGGGGTGAAGTCCCTGGGAGAGTAAAGGTCAGAAATTTACAGAATAGCCCTTACCTTTAGTATACCCTCTCCACTGAAGAGGGCGGACGGTAACTGAGCCAGACTTCCCTTGGGGTGGATTGCTTGTAATTGTCAGCCACTGCTGTCGCAGTATGAAACCGCAATTAGCATACCGTTTGCGGCGTACCCTTTTTACATTCGTAAAAGTTCACACATTATAGACTTAACGTTATCACATATCATATTGATAGTAAAACAATTAGATAAATGAAGAGGGGGACCAGCGTATCAGGCCGTGTTTATAATGGCAAAAGAGAATCGTGTCACATATAATTTACATGGCAGTTTGTCCATCACACAAGCCCTCTTGTTTACTAAGCTTAGGCATGTACCACCGGGCTTACATCATTGTGTACACAAGTGCACGTTTTTTAACGGTGGGCAGACTGTGGGGCTTATAGAACCCTACCGGCACCGTCTGTTGGCAAAGGGCACAACGGTTTGGTATAATTTTGATGAACGAATGCAAGATGTGCCACGTAAGCGCAAAGTCTGATGAGCTGATGGGCGCTATATAAGGTCCAATTGTCAAAATAATTAGTTTTGGCAAATGTTTTAATAGTTGGTAGAATCTGGAGTGACAGTTGGAAGAGGAGCGGGCGAAGCAGCAGTGACACTCGTTGTAGCGCTGGGTTGACGGGCGGATGTCTCTGCAATTGAGCTTTTCTGCGCGATGCATGTAGTCTTTCGGTTGGCATTCTGTCGAGCTGTGCGATTGCAGAGGGCAGTAAGTCCAGTAAAGAGAGGAGAATCTTATGGTGAATTGTAAGGTGTTTATCATATGTATGTTCGTGGCAGTGTTGGCGATCTCAGGCTGCACAAAGACCCAGAAAGGTGCAGGTATAGGTGCGGGTGTTGGTGCAGCAGGAGGTGCCGCCATAGGTGCTATGGTTGGAGCCCCTGGCAAGGGCGCGTTAATTGGCGCGGGCGTGGGTACGCTGGGTGGTGCGTTGATTGGAAAACGTGAAGAAAAGAAGGACGAGGAGAAAGAGAAAGAGGAATTAAAGAGGCAGTTGGAAGAGGAGAAGGCAAAAAACCAGTAGAGCGGCAATAATCAGCAACAGCCCCAGCCACTCAG
>JAZGAY010000253.1:0-5940 GCA_036475985.1 Candidatus Brocadiales bacterium | reverse complement strand
AACAACCTGTCCATGACGTGCCTGAAGTTCCTGATGCCCTGCACACGGTCGAGACGCCCGGCAATATCCTTGGAGAACATATTGCCAAAGGTGCTCTCCTCGGGGACGTCCACACCCAGCATATAATTGAGTATCAGATACCCAAGCTTCTTTGAGGCATTTACCTGTGTACTCACCACGCACCCTACCAACAAATATTGTGCAACCGGGCACCTTACTAAACAGTCACATCCGTTGCGCTTGCTGTGCTCTCGGGAACCTTACGTGAGCGCACCTGTCTGCCACCGCAACGAAACTCCCGCAATCCTGGCCTGAGCAACCCCAGGGCCTTCTCGTCAAGCGTATTAGTAGAACTGCTCCCATCAAGGATCTCTGCCGCTGTCTTCCGGGCATCTGCCAGGATTGACTGCTGCCTCTTTGTAAACACAACCGGCACCGGGCAGTCATTACCCTGATAGCGATCTATATAGGCCTGGACGTCCGCCACAAGCGCCGCTTCAAGCGACTCCAGCCCCAGTCCCTTTAGCGCTGAGATACGGCACATGGGTCTGTCAAACGCCGACTCGACCGGTGCACTCTCCAACACGACACCGGCGTCTATCTTGTTAATTACCGGTATGACCCCCTCCCTCCCCAGTGTGCCTATTAGCGTCCATTCATTAGTGGAGACCGGCCTCGAACCGTCTAGCATCAGTATAACCTTGTCGGCCTCCTTATGCAGTTCATACGCCCTCTCTACCCCCTCTCTCTCAACGCGTTCATCTGTCTCTCTAAGCCCTGCAGCATCAATCAGTTTAAACGGCACACCGCACGCTCCGAAGTATTCACTGACATAATCCCTTGTCGTGCCCGGCACGTGATGTACAATCGCCCGCTCTTCTCCCAACAGCCTGTTGAAAAGGGTTGATTTCCCAACGTTAGGCGCGCCGGCAATGGACACCCTCTGTGGAGATGAAAGCGCCAGCCCAAAGACTGCTGAATCCAAAAGCTTGTCAATCGCTCGAAGGAACATCGCAAACCTGCCTGAGGCGTCTTCGTGCATAGACCCCGCGGTAACGCCCCCACTAATCATATCATCAATAACCTCTAGATCGGCTTCAAGCCCGGAAATACACCTGGAAAGAAGCCCCTGGTGCTGGGCCAGAAGGACCCTGGCCGAGAGTCTGGTCTTTGCGCTGACAAGGGCTTCCTGTGCCTCCATTTGTATGAAATCTATACTGCCGTTCTCAAATCCGCGCCCCAGGAACTCTCTCCAACCCACCACGGTTGCGCCGGCCTTCTTTACCGCATCAAGTGTATTCTTTACAGCCTTTGGTCCACCGTGACAGTTTATCTCCACAAGGTCCTCACCCGTGGCACTATTCTCGCACCTCCAGACACTCACAATAGCCTCGTCTATGACCGCATCATTCAAGGGGTCAATTACCGTGCCATAAAATAACTCGCCGCCCGATACGCCGTTGATTCTCCTGCGACCGTTCTTTACGCTGAAAACGCCCTCCGCTATCCTCAATGTGTCCGGACCTGATACCAGAACCACACCGATGCCCCCTTCGCCGAGCGGCGTAGCTATTGTCGCAATGGTGCTATTTCTTTCCAGAAGATTCCTCTCTTTCACGTTCAGTCTCTTCCTCTTCGCCTTCTGCTAGTCTTCCCGTTACGCTTCCTATGGCCTTTTCAGACCTTTCCTTGACCGCCTTTATACCCTCCTTGACGTCCTCGAGCCTTACCCCCTCAACCTTTTCCCTTGCGGTCTCTACAATCTTCTCGGACCTCTCCTTAACGTCTTTGGGAATAAACACTCGTAGGAAGCGGGCACCACTTGCAAAGGTCGTTACAACCTTTGACGATTCTGCAATCTGCTTCACGTTCCCGCTGCTGTAATCCACCAGGCTCACGGCGATCACGCCACAGACAAGCCCTGCCTCCAGCAGGCCCAGAAACAGGCCCAGCACCCTCCCGGTGGTGCCGGGACTGAGACGAAACACCCTCTTGACCAGGAGCCCCAAAAAATAACTGATTAGAAATACTCCGCCAAATACAGAGGCGTAACCCACCGTCTTTGCCGTACCCGTACCGAGACCCTCCTCAAAAGGCCCGGCAACGATTCCATACAACAGCAGCGCAGCGACGTAGGAGAGTACCAGGCAGAACAGGCCGTAAAGGTGCCACATAAGGCCGCTCCAGAAACCAAGCCCCGCACCAACGCACAGAATGAATATAAATACAACGTCCAGCCAGGTCATGCAGCACCGTTACCCATCTATCTAAATATCTTCTTGAAGATATCCTCAACATCTTTAATAACATCATCCCCTTTAAGAAGGGTGTTCAACAACGCTCCAATCTCCAGTTTGGCCTTCGGTTTAGACAGCGTGCCGGTAACCTTTATATTTACCTTCTTAGCGGCGTTCTCCGGCTCAGGGACACTTCCAGCCTTCGGAAGGAATACAATGGCGTCATAATCAATCCGTTGGTCAAAATCCACCCATCCAGACAGCTCGACGTCAAAGGGCTTCCCCTTCACTATGAACTGCTGGGATTTTGGTGTATACACCTTCTCGTTCTCTATGAAGAAGTCGGTATCGGCTGATTCGATCAGTAAGGCGCCGTCAGTTTTTCCGTCGCTGTCCTTTTTCCCAAAAAACGCAAGGAGTTTGGTCATCAATTTCAGGCCCGATATCTGCCCGTCTTCGAGGTGGAGGGTCCCGTTTGCGGTAAGTGATTTCTTGAGTGTTTCTTCCCAAAATATGCCCTCACCCCTGGCCTCCTCCACGTGAAGGGTAATTAGTGCGTCAAACTTGCCCTTTCCCAAGTCATGACTTATCGGGACCTTTGTCGCGTCCAGCTGCGCCTTAAAGCGTGGTTTAAACGTTTTGCCATCAAAGACGTCCGCATCAACAACGCCCTCCACGGGAGCACCGTTTAAAGCCAGTGTCACCTTCGTGTGCAGTTTATTGTCCTTAAAGACCAGGTCGTCGGCAGTCAGATTAGTGACCTTGTGCTTACCATAAACGATCTCCTCCAGGTCTATGGAGCCGTTGAGGCTAACGCCCTTACCGAAGGGTTTCGCAAGCGGGCCGCTGAAGTTTAAAGCCGCCTTACCCACTCCCCTAAATTGTGCTGAGGATGACGGCTTGAATAACCGGTCCACCTCGTCGAGATTGCATGCAACCTTCACCTCACCCTGGTAGTGCTTATTGTCCCCCATCGTTACCTTGCCCTTACTCACCTTCAGCAGAAGCGGGCCTGAAGTCAACTCAAGGCTCTTTATATTGTATACATCCTTCGGATGGTTATACTCGACGTGCTGCTGGAGCCGGACCTCAGGGTCGTTGTATTTAAATGATTTTGCCTCAAAATCCAGGCCCTTAACAGTTGTAACGCTTTTTATGCTAATCACGTCCCCGATTGTGCCCTGAAGCTCCATGTCACTGCGAACGTCACCCCTTGCCACGATCTCTCCCAGGGACTTATACCTGTGGGAGAGCCTGAGCAATAGTTCTTCCAGCGGTAACGAGAGATGAACGCTGGCCTCAATCGAGCCGTCAAGTTGCAAGACGCCTTTCATGTCGAAATCCACGTCATCGGTGCTCACCATTAATTTCTGAACATCTGCAATCCCTGCATCCGGATGCACGCTCACCCGGTGCGCAATTCTGGCTTTAGACGTCTCCAAAGGTTCCGGCAAAAACGGGGTAACGTTAAGGTACAGGTCGTGGATAATGCTCTCCCCCTCGATAAGCATTGAACCGTCGGTCTGGGAAATGGCCTTTACGTGTGAATCCAGGTTGCCCTTAATCTGAACGTTCTCCGGCAGCGCCAGTATGGCGCCAAGACGGGTAATCGTCTTCTGGAAGTCTGCCTTAACGACACTCTTAACAACCTCTGTCCCGGGTTTATCCAGCCTGGTCATATCCACCGCAGCCTCAATCTGCGCAAAGCCGGCTGTGAAGTTCAGCTCTCCCTGTAGGGCCTCCAGGCTTGCCAGTTCGTAGCCCCGCAGCCAACCGGAAATAACCGCGTGGTCCCGGCCGCCACCACCAATGATGTCACACTCGCCGCTTACCTCGGCCTTCCCTCCCGGCTTCATACCGCCCAACTTGAGGTTAAGGCCCTCCACCCTTGTAGACTCTCCCGTGTAAAGGTCGGTGAACGTAAACGTCCCGTCGACTATCCTGGCCTCTATTATCTCCGGAAACTTTCGTTCGCCCATTGATAAGAACGAAGGGGGGCCGTGGAAACTGGTCGCCGGGGTCAGTTCAGATGCGCCATCCAGACTGGGCCCCTTGCGCCCGTCGGGGTCACCTCTATATATAACCATCTCGGGACGGTTGACAATAAAACGCTCAATAATCAGTTTGTCCCTCAGGAAGGCCATAATTTTAAACTTAAGATAAATACTCTCCACCTTCAGGATTGGTCTCTCACCTTTTTTGTCCTGTATGAAGAGGTCCGATATTACTACACCCTTACTCCAGCTAAAGGAGACCTCCTCGGCCGTTGCCCTGCCCCCAAACTTCTTCTCGAGCTGGTCCATAATAATGCCGCGCAGAAAAAGGCTGGGGTACACGGCCATTATAATGACAAATACGACGATTGGCCCGCCAAGCCCTCCACCAATGGCAATCGGTAGTAGTTTCTTCAGTCTCATGTTTTATTTATCACCTCCAGAGAACACCCAATTCCATAAAAATCCTATTCGGCACTTTTTAGAACGTTGACGTCTTCACCTGGAATATCCTCCAATTCTTTTAAATCAATTTCAGGCCCTTCTGTAGCCTTCTTTTTTTCAGTGGCCTTCTTCCCTCCACCTAGTATCTTTCCAATTCCCTTAACGAATGCCTTTGGCGCGCCAACAGCCTTCTTGGGTGTCATAAGCGCTCCCTTAACGATAGACTCCGGACCCTGAATGACCTTTTCCGTCACCAAAATGCCTTTTAACTTCGTACCGCCGGTGAACTTAATCTTTACACCCGGCAGCCTGCCGGTGATCTTCAAAGGTATAGGAGAATCCTTGAGCACCTTCCTGAACACCTTTTGTATGCCCGCATAATTCCTGCCTGAGAAGAGGATAACGGCGTCATAATCGACTTCCTTATCGAACCCTATCCAACCCGACAGGTCAAGGTTAAAAGGCGCCCCATTCACGTGAAAACCTACTGTATATATCTTCTCATCTCGAATGTCAAAATCTGATTTAATTAATGTAATACGCTCAGGCACACCGGGCTCCGCAAGCCCCATGAAGACGGTTGAGAGTATCTCGGTGGCCGACACGACGCCCTCCTCTATTTTCGCATTCCCTTTTGCAGTAAGGGTCTTTCTGAATGTCTCATTCCACTCCATCCCCTCAGCCCGGGCCTCATCCACATCTAATGTAACAAGACCGCTCAAGTCCCCTCCTTCCAAGGCATAAGTTACAGGCACCTGTGTCATGTGAAGCTCTGCCCCTATGTATGGACCTCCGTCCTTATCCAAAGCAAGGTCCACATCGAAAAAGCCGTCGGCCGGAGCTCCGTTTATCAGCATATTTACATTACTAATGATACGAGTATTCATAAATGAGAGTCTTTCTGTAGCAATATCGCTGGCGTGCACCGTAATGTTTTGATTCTTATAGACGGCCTCATCCATGGCCATATAGCCGTTTGCATTAAAGCTTTCATAAAATGGACTCGCAAGACTGCCGTGGAAGTCTAAGCCCACTTTCCCTACACCTTTCAGCGTAAGAAGAGGTGGAAGTGCGTACAGGTCGTGAAGCTCTTCCATATTACAGTCGAGGGTGATATTTCCCTGATAGTGCCCCCCATCTCCCAGTGTTATCGACATATCCTTTAGTCTGGAGCTGAGCAAATCAGCGACAATTTCGCCCCTTGTTATATGGACAGTCTCCGCCCAGTTATTATAATCAAGACCATATTGTAGCGTGATGGCAGG
>JAZGAY010000252.1:0-3486 GCA_036475985.1 Candidatus Brocadiales bacterium | reverse complement strand
GGCCGTCCAGGTGGAGGTCTCTGCCACGGAACGAATCGTACAGCCCTCCACCACAATGTCATGGACGGGGCCGTGCCAACTGTGGCTGTCCAGGTCGATCAGGGTACGTCTCTTGTAGGTCTCGCTGAACTCGGCGCTGACGGTCAGCCCGCGAATCGTCCAGTGGGAGCTGGACCGGATGCGTAGTGACGACAGACACGGGGTATGCCCTTCCTCGGCCGCCAGCGTGATGGTGTCAGTGTTGTAATACCTTACGATTGACAGCTCGCCATGGTACCCCGACCGGAGCCAGATAGTCTCACCCGCTCGCACAGGGGCGCCGGTGTTCTTGGGTACGAGTTTGCTTTGCTGGGTGTAGGGCAGTTGATCCCACTGCTGCGATTCCACCAGCCCGGCGTCGAAGACTTCCTGGATCGTCCGCCAGGGACGGGCCGCACTGCCGTCGCCCGAGGGACTGCCCCTTAGCGGATCGACGTAGAACTCGCCCGCTTCCGCCTGTAGGGGAACAAGACATAATCCAATGCATAACAACAGGGCTCGTGCCATCGTTGTTCCTTTACCCACCCAAGATTTCCCTATGACTTCATAAACAGTGCTCCTGAACGCTGCAAGTCTCATGATAACGTGATTTCATCTCAAATTCAACACTATTTCCGCAGGTTTAGCAAGCCGGGTAGTAAAAAAACAAGAAAACTCCGGTGTTTGTGTGGAACTGGAACTCTACGAGGACAAATCCCACGCATGGTTTAACCGGCAACCTGATAGGACTAAAACGCTCAAGCGGATGGAAAGGTTCTTGGTATCACGTTTTGAATTGGGGAAAGTGGAAAACAGGATAATAAGCGAATAAAGTCCGACCAGTAAGAACTTCATCTTCCGTATTCGTCTCTTTTCCCCAAAAGAATTACATGATTGATACATTTCTTCGTCACCGTATACTTAATCTGATTTCACTTGAAAATTGTCAAAAAATATTTGTATTTTCGCAAAAAATTGACATTTATTCGGACTTGATATAGGCAAAATTGGGATTTGTGGTGACAAAATGGTGTCATAATGTCACCTGGAAATTGAGGTGTTTTTCGTTCTTGAAAGAGGTGATTTGAAATCCCCTCGATCTTCCATTCGGTACGACTGCCTCCAAAGCTTCATCAGGTTCTTGTCCACCGGCGGAAGTCTGCTATAATGAGCCGTGGATTTGATACGATAAAGCATAATCTCAGGAGAAGATACGATGTCACTCATTAACGACCACTTTACACAATATCCCGCCGAGAGAAAACTTGTAACGCCGGTACCACGAATCACCCGCAGGAAGTTTTTGCATGCCACAGTGGCTACTGCCGGCGGGATTCTGATGACAGATGTGCGTAAGCTCAAGGCCAACTCAATTACTTTCTTATCCAAACAGGGTTCCACGGAGCATTTCTGGTATCGCCCGCAGCCGGAAGGACCTTATATCGATTCGCAGCGAGACAACAAGGCGTTCGGTTTTACCGACGGGGCTGTATATCTTTCTGAGGACAATGCCCGAACCTGGCCGCACAGCATGGCCTTTGCCAACGCTCGAAATATTACTTTCAGCACTATCCTTGGAAACGGCAATATACTCTTCGCCACGCGCTCAAGGCTATACCTAAGCACCGACAATCTCAAAACCTGCCGCCCAATCACAGTGAAGGATGCCAACAGCTCCGACTACATCCCGCATAAACCGAAAAACCCGGAGTGTCCCGGCTGGTACTTCCACCCGCTCGACGGCGTTCATACATGGGACGTCAATGGCATCGAGATGCTGATATGGGGTAATTACTGTAATGTCCTCGGCGGTGCGGTCCCGGTCAATATTTACTACTCAACCGACAACGGCCAGACCGTGAAAATCGCATACGCCTTCGGACAGAACCCCGCCTATCAGGACAACGGCTCCGAAGGCGGAGGCCCGGCAGGTACGCTACTCGGCAACCCTGATAATCCGGTCATCTGCCGGCATGTGCACTGCGTGGCATATAATTCCGCCGAAAACGCATTCTATGCCTGCACCGGTGACCGCGACAGGCCCGAGGGGCGTGAGTGTCACTGGCTCAGAGGTACCTCCGATGCGAATAATGATAAATGGACCTGGAAGCTCCTCATATCGGATGCCTCAAACTCGCGATACAAATCCGGCGGATTCAACTTTGTTGACGGTAAACTCTACTGGGTCGCCGACGCCAACGGGCCAACGCCATACGACCGGGGTGTCTTTCGGTGCGACCCGGCTGACATAACAAGGCCCGAAGCACACACGATGCTCTTCAATCCGCAATACGAGTCCGCAAATATGATAATTCAGGACGGCGTGATTCTGGCGGCTCATTATGCACCCGCATCTCCATACTCCACAGGATTTATCTATTCCCCCGATATGGGTAAGACATGGGCGCAGTACGACCTCAGCGATTTCGGCAGGCGCTCTCCGGTAAGGTTCCACAAGAAGAACAGCGACGGGTGGTTTCGTATCGACCTTAGAACCGGATGGATAAAGCGCGCCAATGTATTATTCATCAAGCCAAAGCCCTAAGGGCAGGCTATATGAAATGCTGGTCCAGGCGTAGATTTACGGCTCATAGCCGAGTCTTCCCCAGATGCCCTTCTGTACCCATTGCACATCCAGCTTACCTTCGTCCGTGGCCGGAGTAAAGAGCCCCTCCCAGGTGCGAACGTTGTCCCGTCCCTGCTTGATCGTTTCGATACCCTTCCACTTGTGGTATTCTGCGTGACCATCTGCGCAGGCAAAAGTAGTGCCGTCACCGTGTCTTGTTACCGGCTGGTCCCACCACTTGGGCTCATTGTACCTCGTGGAGTAAGCGTCAGGACTTGACAGGCCCTCGTCGATGAAGATTAACCTCTGGGCCGGCTGGGGAACAAGCATCCGTTTCTTGAAAACAGGACTGCCGTCAACGGACCTACCGTTACTGGCTATCATCATAGCATATGTCATCAGCTCTCCCCTGTAGCCAGCGGGGCACTTGTAGAGATTTATCTCTTTGACATACGGCCACAATGCACCATCTTTAATTCCTTGTATCTGGCTGTCCTCAGGCAACTGTCCACCCTGGGCCCATCCGGACGCCCAGGTGACACCCACCCAGGGCTCACCAAACTGGCTCCTCCACGTGCCGCCCGCCTCACAGCTGACCAGCTTATCTTCGTTATCATCGGCATACAGAATCCAGGCCAGGCCAAGCTGCTTTAGATTGCTAAGACAAACCGCCCGCTCGCCCTGCTCTTTAGCTCTCTTGAGGGCCGGCATCAATATCGCCATCAATACTGCAATTATGGCAATTACCACCAAAAGCTCTATTAGTGTAAAAGCATTTCGTTTACACATGACGTTAATCCTTCTCTTTTTAAAGAGAGGCCATGAGTTTAACTGATGTGCTTATCTGAGGTAATTATAACACACTCGATCCGATTAAAACAAGTGAGAAAAGAACCTTAAGG
>JAZGAY010000251.1:0-12096 GCA_036475985.1 Candidatus Brocadiales bacterium | reverse complement strand
GAAGACGGTAGAGTTTCTCATTGACACGCAGGGGGAACTCCAGAAGGTTTCCTGGCCAACCAGAACCGAGCTTATGGGTTCTACGTGGGTAGTGATAGTCTTACTTGTTATTTTAGGCGCGTACATTTTTGGTGTGGACTGGGTAATAACAAGGGTAATGAAGATTATAGGGTTTCTGTAAGGAGGCTGTTCTTCCGGTAGTAACCTTTCTGTAGGTCACTACTGTACTGAAGCCTCTCGGAGTTTCCCTCCTTCCAAAAAGGTCTTCGCAACAGGGTTTTTACTGGATAAGAAGTAGGCTTTTCTCAAAAGGTTTGTACATTATGCCAAGAAAGTGGTTTGTGTTAAGGGTCCAGAGCAACAAGGAAGAGAAGGTAAAGCATACGCTGGAAGACTCTGTAAGGATCAGGGCCATAGAGGACAAGATTTCAAAGATACTGGTGCCCACGGAGAGGATCTCCGAGATTAAGGGCGGTAAGAAGAGAATCACCGAGAGGAAGATATATCCGGGCTATATCATGGCCGAGATAGATGTGGATGAACAGGGCAACATACCCTCTGACGTGTGGTATCTCATAAGGGAGACGCCCGGGACAGGAGACTTTGTCGGAGGCGACAAGAAGCCTGTGCCCATGGCCAACTATGAAGTTGATAAGATGCTTGCCGAGGCGGAGCGCAAGGAAGAACAGCCCAAGGCCAGCATACAGTTCAAGGAAGGTGACAGGGTTAGAATAAGAGAAGGACCGTTTGAGAACTTTGACGGTACGGTAGAGGAGATACTAGAGGCCAGCGGCAGGGTAAGGATAATACTGACTATATTTGGCAGAGCGACTCCGGTGGAACTGGAGTACTGGCAGGTGGAGACCGTCTGAGATGGCAAAAGAGATAGTAGCAAAGATAAAGTTGCAGGTCCCTGGCGGACAGGCCACCCCTGCGCCCCCCGTGGGACCGGCCCTGGGGCAGCACGGTGTCAATATCGGTCTTTTTGTCTCACAGTTCAACGAGAAGACCAAGGCCAACCAGGGGGTTATCACCCCTGTCGAGATTACGGTCTACAAGGACAAGAGCTTTGACTTTATTATGAAGTTACCGCCCGCCGCCGTACTGCTCAAACAAGCGGCGCAGATAGCCAAGGGCTCGGGAGTTCCCAACAGGGAAAAGGTCGGTCAGATCACAAGGAAGCAACTGTCTGAGGTCGCAAAGGCAAAGCTTAAGGACCTTAACACCGTAGAACTGGAGCAGGCGGCGAGGATTATGGAAGGTACCGCCAGGAGTATGGGCCTGGAGGTTGTGGACTAACGATATGGCCAAGGAAAGCAAGAAATACGCCGAGTCTAAAAAGTTATATGACGATAAGAAGAAATATCCACTCAACGAGGGTATCGAGCTCTTAAAAAGCCTTCCGAAGGCCAAGTTCGACGAGAGTGTGGAAGTGGTTCTGAAGTTGGGTATAGACCCTAAGCGCTCGGAGCAGATGGTAAGGGGTTCTATCTCCCTGCCCCGGGGCATAGGGAAAGAGCTCAAGGTGGTGGTATTTGCCAAGGGTGAGAAAGCTGAAGAGGCGAAGGGCGCGGGTGCCGTTGAGGCCGGGGCTGAGGAATTGATAAAGAAGGTGGAAGGTGGCTGGATGGACTTTGACGTTGCCATAGCAACCCCGGACATGATGCGCCAGATAGGCAAACTTGGAAGGGTGTTAGGACCACAGGGAAAGATGCCGTCGCCCAAGTCCGGGACGGTTACTGAAAAAATAGAGGAGGCGGTAAAGGAGTTCAAGGCCGGCAAGATAGAATACAGAAACGACGCCGGCGGCAACGTCCATGCCCTGGTCGGGAGGGTCTCGTTCAGTACCAAGGACCTTACGGAGAACATAGAATCGTTTACAAACCAGATTCTGTCATCTAAGCCGGCCTCTGCCAAAGGCACTTTCCTGCAGAAGGTGACAATATCCTCGACGATGGGTCCCGGCATTAAATTGGCGGTATAGGAACTACCATGGCGAGCGTAATAAACAAGTTTATTGCAAAAGAACTGACCACGAGGTATCGGGGCGTACAGAGTTGTCTGATTCTGAATTACCAGGGCATAGGCGCCATGGAGGCCACTGATTTTCGCAAGGACCTTTGCGCAAAGAATATGCGCTTTGAGGTGGTGAAGAATTCGCTTGTAAAAGCGGCCTTCAAGGAAATGGGAAATGATGGGCTCATTGAGCTCTTCAACGGTCCTACGGCGATAATTGCCGGGGGCGATGACCCGGTTGTGCTGGCCAAGATGCTTGTGGGGTGGACCAAGAAGGTTCCGGCCATGAGCATAAAAGGCGGTGTGGTGGAGGGGCGTGTGGTTTCTGTCCCTGAGGTGGAGCGTCTTTCCAGGCTTCCGTCCAGGACGGTTCTTTATTCACAGATGGTAACGCTCATAAATTCGCCCGTGACGAGGTTTGCTATGGGGGTATCGGTGTCGCTGCAAAAACTGCGTGGTGTGCTTGATGCCGTAAGAGAGAAGAAGGAAAAAGAAGGTACTAACTGAGAGACTGGAGGTTAGAAAAAAATGTCTGCCGAAACTGAAAAAACAGAGGGAACGGCCACCGCAGAAGAGGGCAAGGCTACCTACTCTAAGAAGATAAACGACATATTAGAGGAGGTGGGTGGACTTACGCTGATGGAGGCCTCCGAACTGGTAAAGGCTTTTGAGGAGAAGTTTGACGTAAAGGCTATGGCGCCCGCGCCCGTAGCGGTTGCCGGGGCAGCGGCCGGCGGTGAGGCCGCAGGAGTGGAGGAGCAAACCGCTTTTGACGTAGTCCTTAAGGAGGTGGGGCAAAATAAAATACAGGTCATAAAGGTGGTCAGGGCGCACACCACCCTGGGCCTGAAGGAGGCAAAGGGCCTTGTAGATGAGGCGCCTAAGCCCGTCAGGGAAGGCGTTTCCAAAGAAGACGCCGACAAGATAAAGAAGGAACTTGAAGAGGTCGGGGCCACAGTCGAAATAAAATAGCTCCCGGCCCCGCAGTACAAAACTTTATTGAGGGAAGGTCGTGATGGAAGTACGTAATTACGGGAAGACAAAAGAACTGGTAGAGATTCCCAGCCTCACCAAGATGCAGACGGAGGCTTACGAGAGGTTCCTGCAGGGCAACGTTCCCGCCTCACGGAGGAAGGACAAGGGTCTGGAGGCAATACTCAAGGAGATATTCCCCATTAAGAGCTACGATGACCTGGTGACGCTTGAATACATCAAGTACGAGTTAGGCAAATCCAGATACAGCCCTGAGGAGTGCAGGCAACTCCGTCTTACGTATGGAAGACCACTCAGGCTGCGGCTTCGTCTCACGTTTAAGGAGAAGGGCGAGAGCGTGGAGGAGGAGGTCTACGTGGGTGAGATGCCTGTCATGATAGGCGGCGGGGAGTTCATCATAAACGGCACCGAAAGGGTTATAGTAACACAGCTTCATCGTTCACCGGGTGTAGATTTTCTGGAGGAGATTCAGGCCGAGAAGAGGCGGCACTCCTGCAGGATAATACCTGAGAGGGGAAGCTGGATAGAGATAGAGGTGGGCAAGAAGGACGTGCTCAACGTGCGCATAGACCAAAGCGGGCGGTTCCCTGCGACCTGTTTCCTGAGGGCGATGGGAGAGGAATTTTCAAGAAACGAAGACATAATCCGCCTCTTTTATGAGACGGAGACGGTGAAGCTTACAAGCCCGTCGAGACTGAAACAGAGTTATTCTGCCCAGACGGTGTTCGACCCCAAGACCGGCGAGGTCGTGCTGAAGGCAGGCGCCCTGATTACCGAGGATACCATTGACGCCATGGCCAAGCTCGGTCAAAAGGAGCTGGAGATAGTAAAGAACGTAGACGACCCGTTGATACTTACTTCGCTGCAGGACGATAAGACCGGTTCGCACGAAGAGGCCTTGCTCAGACTTTATGTCAGGTTCAGGCCGGGCAACCCCCAGCACCTGGACAAGGCGAAGCAGCTCTTTTACGAAAAATTCTTTGACCCGAAGAGATACAGGCTCGGCTCGGTAGGCAGGTTCCGTCTGAACAGAAAATTCTCTCAGGACACAAACGAAGGCGAGATGACGCTGCAGAAGGAAGATATAGTAAATTCTATCAAGTACATAATAAAGTTGCGCAAGGGCGGAGGTGCGGTCGTAGACGATATCGACCACCTCGGTAATCGCCGCCTGCGGACTATAGACGAACTGGTGGGAGAGGAACTCCGCAGGGGCTTTCTTAAGCTCCGCAGGACGGTTCAGGAGAGGATGAGCGGCAAAGAGCTCGACCAGCTTACTCCCAGGATACTAATTAACTCCAAGACCATCATGTCTACAATAGACTATTTTTTCAGTCGTGGCGAACTTTCCCAGGTCTTGGACCAGACCAACCCGCTGGCCCAGCTTACCCATGAGAGGCGCCTGAGCGCTTTAGGCCCCGGCGGGCTCAACCGCAAGAGGGCCGGTTTTGAGGTCAGGGACGTACACATCTCACACTATGGCAGGATATGCCCTATTGAGACACCTGAGGGCACTAACATAGGCCTTATCGCATCTCTGAGCATATATGCCACCGTAGACCCTTATGGGTTCTTGGTTACGCCGTATCAGAAGGTCAAAAACGGCAGGCTGACGGGTGAAGTAGAATATCTCAGGGCCGACGAAGAAGAGGGCAAGTACCTGGCACCGATGGACGCCATGGTCCGCTCAAACGGCAAACGTGCAGAACTCACCGAAGAGGTGCTTACCAGGTACAACGGGGACTTCTGCGTAAAGGGCTCATCTGACATTAATTATATAGACGTTTCGTCCAAGCAATTGGTAGGCGTGTCGGCCAGTCTGATCCCATTCCTTGAACACAGCGACGCAAACCGCGCGCTTATGGGTTCGAACATGCAACGTCAGGCCGTGCCGCTGTTAAAGACGGCGCCGCCCATGATAGCTACGGGCATAGAGAAGGTCGTGGCGCGGAACTCCAGCATGGTGGTATGTGCCACGAATTCCGGCACCGTTACGGAGGTCGATGCCGAGCATATCGTCATCGACGACCGGGACGAATATCACCTCAGAAAATTTGTAGGGTCCAACGAAGGAACCTGTCTCAATCAAAGGCCCATAGTCAAAGAGGGTCAGACGGTAAAGAAAGACCAGGTGATAGCAGACGGTGCGGCGACCAGCGACGGTGAGTTAAGCCTGGGACGTGACGTACTGGTGGCCTTCCTGGCCTGGGACGGCTATAACTTTGAGGATGCTATCGTTGTCAGTGAAAGACTTCTGAAGGAGGACATGTTTACCTCCATACACAGAGAGGGTTTCGAGTCGGAGATCAGGGAGACAAAACTGGGACGGGAGGAATTCACGAGGGACATACCAAACGTCTCGGAGAAGGCCCTGAAAAACCTGGACGAGCATGGGATAATCCTCGAAGGAACAAAGGTGGGTCCCAGTGACGTGCTGGTGGGTAAGATAGCCCCTAAGAGCCGCAGCGAACTCTCCCCCGAGGAGAAGCTGCTTTATGCGATCTTCGGGCGTGCCGGGGAAGACGTAAGAAACGAGTCACTTGAAGTGCCCTCCGGTGTAGAGGGTACGGTCATAGGTACACATGGTTTTTCCCGCAGGGCCTATCTCTCTGAGGAAGAGCGGAAGAAGATTAACCAGCAGATTAACGACACGGAGCTGAAATATGGCAGGGATATATCCAAAGAGTTTATCGCCATGATACAGGCCATACAGAAGGCGGTAAGAGGCCCCCTGGTAGACTCTCAGACGCAACAGGAATTTAACGTCAGGGTGGGCATGCCGTCGAAGCGGGTTCTGGAGCTTGAAGAGGCCTTTAACGTCGAGAACATACGCTTTTCCGACAGTAAGGCGAGAGAGACCGCCGTTTCCATCGGTAACCCCTTTGTTGAGAAGATAGAATCCCTCAAGGACGAGCGCGACAGAAAGGCAAACCAGCTGAAGAGGGGAGACGAACTTCCCAGTGGGGTATTAGAGGTGGCCAAGGTCGATCTGGCAACGAAGAGAAAGTTGTCTGTAGGGGACAAGATGGCAGGAAGACACGGCAACAAGGGTGTAATCGCCAAGGTTCTGCCTGAAGAGGATATGCCGTTTCTCGAGGACGGTACACCGGTGGAGATCCTCTTAAATCCTCTTGGTGTCCCTTCCAGGATGAACGTTGGTCAGATATTGGAGACCCATCTGGGCTGGGCAGCCAGGCATTTAGGTTTCCAGGCCGTCACCCCCGTGTTCGAGGGTGCCAAGGAGGATGAAATCAGGGAGACACTGAAAGAGGCGGGTCTGCCGGAGGACGGAAAGGTTGCCTTGTACGATGGACGTACGGGCGAAGCCTTCGAGCAGGAGGTGACCGTCGGATGTATGTATATGATGAAACTCCACCATCTGGTAGACGACAAGGTCCATGCGCGTGCCACGGGTCCGTACTCCCTGATAACGCAGCAACCGTTGGGTGGAAAGGCCCGCTTCGGGGGTCAGAGGTTCGGTGAGATGGAGGTCTGGGCCCTGGAGGCCTATGGCGCGGCCTACAACCTGCAGGAGCTTCTAACCGTTAAGAGTGACGATGTGGAGGGCAGAACCAAAATATACGAATCTATGGTAAAGGGAGAAAACTGTCTTGAGTCCGGCACCCCCGCCTCGTTTGAGGTGCTTTCAAATGAGATACAGGGTCTGTGTCTGAATCTACACCTGGAAAAGAAGGGTCTATAACAGATAAGAGGTATTATAGGATGGAAGCATTATTTAACAGGGTTAACGAATACGACGCCGTAAATATATGTCTTGCGTCTCCTGAAGACATAAGGAGCTGGTCCTATGGCGAGGTGAAAAAACCGGAGACGGTTAACTACCGCACATACAGGCCGGAAAAGGACGGGCTTTTTTGCGAACGTATCTTCGGGCCGGAGCGCAACTGGGAGTGTTTTTGCGGCAAGTACAAGGGCATAAAGCATAAGGGCATCGTTTGTGACCGCTGCGGTGTGAAAATAACACACTCACGGGAGAGAAGAAAGAGGATGGGTCATATAGCCCTGGCCGCCCCCGTGGTCCACATATGGTTCTTCAAGGCCATGCCCTCAAGACTTGGCACGCTGCTGGGGATGAAGATCACCAGTCTCGAGAGGATTATTTACTTCCAGGGTTACGTGGTAATCGATCCGGGCAACACCCCGCTTAGTCAGTGTCAGCTGCTCACCGAGGAAGAGTATAGAGATTGTCATGAGAAGTACGGCGAGCACAGCTTTAAGGCCGGAATGGGTGCGGAGGCCATCAAGTCCCTACTCCATAACCTGGACCTGAACAAGCTCTCCAAGGGGCTTCGTGAGGAACTGGGTAAGACCGCCTCTCAGCAGCGTCAGAGGGAGATAGTGAGACGACTGGAGCTGGTTGAGGCCGTCAGGGATTCGGTCAATGAGCCTGAATGGATGGTGCTGTCGGTTATTCCGGTAATCCCCCCCGACCTCAGACCTCTGGTACTACTCGAGAGCGGCAATTTTGCCACATCGGACCTCAACGACCTCTATCGCAGGGTCATAAACCGCAACAACCGCCTTAAAAAGCTCTTAGACCTGAATGCACCGGAGGTAATAGTCCGCAACGAAAAAAGGATGCTGCAGCAGGCGGTAGACGCCCTGTTCGATAACGAGAGGTCAAAACGCCCCGTCCTGGGCAGTAACAACAGGCCGCTTAAGTCCCTGACCGACATGATTAAGGGCAAGCAGGGTCGCTTCAGGGAAAACCTCTTGGGCAAGCGGGTCGATTACTCGGCGCGTTCGGTGATAGTGGTGGGACCGGAGTTGAAACTGCATCAGGTAGGACTCCCCAAAAAGATTGCCCTCGAACTATTCCAACCCTTCATAATTCGACGTCTGAAAGAGATTGGACAGGCCGATACTATAAAGAGCGCCAAGAAGATACTTAGTAAGAGAGAAGAAATAGTATGGGACATTCTTGAAGAAGTGGTGTGTCACCACCCCGTGCTTTTAAACCGTGCGCCCACACTTCACAGGATTGGTATCCAGGCCTTCGAACCCGTCCTGATAGAAGGCAATGCGATAAAGCTCCATCCCCTGGTCTGCAAGGGGTTCAATGCCGACTTTGACGGCGACCAGATGGCGGTCCATATGCCCCTGTCCTACGAGGCCCAGATAGAGGCCATAACGCTGATGTTGGCCACCAACAATATATTCTCTCCGGCCTCCGGAGAGCCTATCATTAGTCCCTCCCAGGATATAGTACTCGGCTGTTACTACCTTACCCATCTCATAGAGGGAGGAGAACACGGGAAGAACGGGAAGTCCAAGGCATTTTCATGCATGGACGAGGTACTGCTGGCATACGACGAGAAAAAGGTCAAGGTGCACACCCAGATAAGAGTGAGGCTACCCAAAGAGAGGAAGGTTGTCGGCACTGCGGCCCCCGAGGAACCCAGAAACGGGTTGATAGAGACCACCGTTGGACGGGTTATCTTCAACGACATACTTAATGACGAGCAGCCTTTTTATAATTTTGATCTCAACCAGAAGGGGTTGAACGGAATCATACGAGACTGTTACAAGCAACTTGGCAGAGAAAAGACGATAGAACTCTTGGATGCGGTAAAGGACCTTGGGTTTAAAGAGTGCACAAAGGCCGGGTTGTCTCTGGCCGCAAGTGATTTAAAGATGCCCAGGAGGAAGAAAGAGATATTGGCCAAGACCGAGGCGGAAGTCGAGAGGATTCAAAGATTCTATCAAAAGGGGTCCATCACGGAAGGTGAGCGTTATAACCAGGTGGTAGATTGCTGGACAGACGCGAGCAATACCGTAGCCGAGGAGATGTTGTTGGAACTGAAGGACGATATTCGCGACGGCAAGAGATACCTTAACCCTGTGTTTTTGATGACGGCCTCAGGTGCCAGGGGCAGTACTCAACAGATACGTCAGTTGGCCGGCATGAGAGGTCTTATGGCAAAACCCTCAGGCCGCATAATCGAGACGCCCATAAAGTCCAATTTCAGGGAAGGTCTTGGAGTGCTTGAATACTTCAGCTCCACGCACGGTGCCAGAAAGGGTCTTGCCGACACCGCGCTTAAGACGGCCGATAGCGGTTACCTAACGAGGAAACTGGCCGATGTTGCACAAAACGTCGTCGTAACCGGCGTCGACTGTGGGACTCTTGGAGGCATTACCAAGAGCGCCATTTACCGTGGAGAGAAGGTAGAGGTGTCCCTTGGCCGCATAATAACGGGCAGGGTCGCGCGCAGCAACATAGTCGACCTGGTCAAAGACGAGGTGATTGTAAAAGAGAACGAGCTTATAGACGAAGATAAGGCCAAACGCATAGAGGCCCTTGGTTATGAAAAGATCCGTGTGCGCTCACCGCTATCATGCGAGATGTCTCTGGGTGTGTGCAGCAGCTGTTACGGGATGGACCTCTCGAGAGGCAAAACGGTAGAGATCGGTACGGCTGTAGGTATAATCGGAGCTCAGTCCATAGGGGAGCCGGGCACCCAGCTCACCATGAGGACGTTCCACATAGGCGGTACTGCGGCCCGCTCCATTGGCGAGTCTGAGGTGGTTGCCAAGCGAACGGGTTTTGTTAAGTTTGGCGAGAACCTGAGGGTGGTAAAAAGTCCTGAGGGCCAGATAGCCTCTCTGGTAACCAATGGAGAACTGCTGCTGGTAGACGATAAGGGCAGGCAAATCGATAAATATATAGTTCCACTGGGTGCAACGATTGTGGTGAAAGAAGAAAAGAAGGTAAACGCCCAGCAGGTCCTCGCAAGGTGGGATCCCCACATGACACCCATCCTGGCCGAGTTTACGGGGCGGATTCGCTTTGAAGACCTTGTTGAAGACAAGACCGTACGCACGGAGATAGAGACAGCAACTGGCGTTGAGAGGAAGGTCATCATAGAGCACAAGGGAGACCTCCACCCACAAATTATCATCGAGGACAAGAGCGGAAAGATCCTCAGTGCCTATCCTATCCCTGAAAGGGCCTACATTGAGGTGGAAGAAGGCGATTCTGTTGTCACGGGAGACCTGTTGGCCAAGACACCAAGAGAGATTACCCGTACAGAAGACATTACGGGCGGTCTGCCCAGGGTCACCGAGATATTCGAGGCCAGGAAACCCAAAGACCCGGCCGTCATCAGTGAGATTGACGGTCTGGTGGAACTGGGCGAAAAGAGACGGGGCAAGAGGACCATTATTGTCAAAGACGAGGTCACCGAACATCAAAGAGAGCATCTTGTGCCCAGGGGAAAGCATCTTAAAGTCCACAGGGGCGATCATGTAAAGGCCGGTGACCCCCTCGTAGAAGGGGCGCTGGTGCTTCAGGACATGCTGCGCATTAGTGGTGAGGAGGAACTGCAGCAGTATATGCTGAAGGAGGTTCAGAACGTTTACCGCTCGCAGAACGTACCGATAGACGACAAGCACATAGAAATAATCATTGCCCAGATGCTTCGCAAGATCACGGTTGACGACCCCGGTGACAGCGACCTGCTGCCCGGCATGGTGATAGAAAAGTATAGATTCAGGGAAGAAAACAAGAGTATCAAAGAGTCCAAGGGCAAACCCATCACGGCCAAACCGATGCTTATGGGCATAACCAAGGCCTCTTTACAGTCAGACAGTTTTATATCTGCAGCGAGTTTCCAGGAGACCACCAAGGTCTTGACGCTTGCCTCCCTTAAAGGGCAGAGAGACCCGCTCCGGGGCCTGAAGGAGAACGTAATACTTGGACATCTGGTTCCGGCAGGTACAGGATTTAAGGAACTCACCGCACTTGAGGTCAGGAAGGTGGGTAGTGAAGAAACTAAGGAGTTGGATGAGACAGCAAAATAATTAAAGAGGATATCTTTATATGACACCTACGATAAACCAGCTGGTAAGGAAGGGAAGAAAGAAGGCGGGCAAGAGGAGTAAGAGTCCGGACCTTGAGGGTTGCCCCCATAAAAAGGGTGTCTGTCTGCAGGTTATGACACGCACGCCCAAGAAACCGAACTCCGCCCTTAGAAAGGTGGCCAGGGTGAGGCTTTCCAACGGAAGAGATGTAACCGCCTATATCCCTGGAGAAGGGCACAACCTGCAGGAACACTCCATTGTACTGATTAGAGGCGGAAGGGTCAGGGACCTGCCGGGGGTAAAATACCACGTAGTCCGGGGCACGCAGGACACCGGAGGCGTGACGGGAAGGAAGCGAGGACGTTCAAAATATGGCGCAAAGAGCCCTAAGTAGGGAGATAAAATATGGGACTTGAGTACAAAAGCACAGAGGTGTTTCTTAAGCCGGATGTCAGGTACAACAGCAAGCTGGTGGCCAAGTTTATAAACTGCCTGATGAGGAAGGGGAAAAAGAGCACGGCAGAAAATGTCTTTTACCAGGCCATGGATTACGTAGAGAAGAAAGTTTCTGAGAAGCAGCCTGTGGAGGTTCTGGAGACGGCCATAAACAACATAAAGCCTCTTGTAGAGGTGCGTTCCAGACGCGTTGGCGGAGCAACGTATCAGGTGCCCGTGGAGGTGCCAAGAAAGAGACAGATGTCTTTGGGTATAAGGTGGATCCTTCAGGCGGCGAAGGCCAAGAAAGGACGCCCCATGTACAGAAGGCTGGGCGATGAACTAATAGACGGATACAAGAAACAGGGAGCGGCATACACAAAGAAAGAAAACACGCACAAGATGGCAGACGCCAACAAGGCCTTTGCCCACTTTACGTGGTAGAGAGCACAGTTATGAAAAAGAAGTTGGATATTAACAAGTTGCGTAACATAGGCATAGCCGCCCACATAGATGCGGGCAAGACGACGCTTACCGAGCGGATTCTCTTCTATACGGGCAAGGCCTACAAGATAGGCGAGGTGGATCAGGGCACTGCCACCATGGACTGGATGGAAGAGGAGCAGAAGCGGGGTATAACCATTACCGCAGCGGCCACCACGTGTTTCTGGGGTGATAGCCAGATAAACGTTATAGACACCCCTGGCCACGTTGACTTTACGGCGGAGGTAGAGAGGTCGTTCAGGGTGCTTGACGGGGCCGTATGTGTATTCTGCGGTGTGGCCGGTGTGCAGGCACAGTCGGAGACGGTATGGCGGCAGGCCGACA
>JAZGAY010000250.1:0-4134 GCA_036475985.1 Candidatus Brocadiales bacterium | reverse complement strand
GGGCAGCCCGTGGCAGTCCCAGCCGGGAATGAAAGGAGAGTCATAACCCCGCATGGTCTTGTATCTTACAATCAAGTCCTTCAGAGTCTTATTAAGCCCCGTGCCTATGTGCAGGTCGCCCGTGGGGTATGGTGGGCCGTCGTGGACTATGTATTTTCTCGCGCCACTACCCTTACGGGCCTTCCGTATACGGGCGTAGAGATTTTCTCCTTCCCACCGCTTCCGTATCTCAGGCTCCCTGCGGACGAGGTCCGCCTTCATCGGAAACTTTGTAACGGGCAGGTTTAGTGTTGCCTTATAGTCTGTAGTCATGTCTAAAAGGTGTATTCCTACTACCTTCCGTAGAGACCCTCAAGATTTTTTACGGATGTAACGCCCTCGACCAAAACCCTCTTGTCGCGGGAAGATTCGCCCGATACGATGCGTACTCTCGACTTCTGGAGGCCCAGCCCACTGGCAAGGAGTCTGACCACCGCCTCGTTCGCCTTGCCCCTTTCAGGGGGAGCAGTCACCTGCAGTTTTAATTTCCCGCCCCACTCGCCCACTATACTATTTTTCTTTGCGCCCGGCTGTACCTTTACGGGTATTATTATACCCTCCTTAGTTTTTTTCATCTCTATTGCAGACATTGGAATCTTAAATACCCCCGAACACGGCAGAACCGATGCGCAGGAGATTCGACCCCTCCTCTACGGCTATCTCAAAGTCCTGGGTCATGCCCATCGACAGGTACTGCATCCCGACACCCTCTATCTCCCTCTTTTCAATGTCTTCCGAGAGCCGCCTGAGGCCGCGGAAGATATTGCGGCAGAGTTCTGTGTCAACGTTGTCGATGTCCATGAACGGTGTCATGGCCATAAGGCCCAGCACCTGGATGCCCCGCATGGCGCTTATTTTCTCGAGAAAGGGTATTGTGTCTTCCGGTGTCAGTCCGTATTTCTGCGGCTCGCCGCTCACGTTTACCTCGACGAGTATGTCGGTCCTCTTGCCCATGTCCATGTCCATATCCATGGAAACCCTGTTAATCTCCTCGGCCAGCGGCAGGTTCTCGACCGAGTGTATCAGTCCAAAGATTTTGAGGGCCTTTTTGACCTTGTTCCGCTGCAGGTGGCCGAACATGTGCCACTTAATGGACAGGTCTGACAAGGATTCTTGCTTCTGCTGCGTGTCCTGTACGCGGTTTTCGCCGATATCAGTGACACCCAGCTCATAGAGCAGCCTTATGACACTCGCATCAACGTATTTTGTTGAGAGTACAAGCTTTATGGACTCCGGGTCGCGCCCCGAACGCTCGCACGCGGCCTCTATCCTGGAGCGGATTTCCTGCAGGTTACGGCCCAGAATTTCTCTGGCCTGTCCTTCCGCCTTGACCGTCAACAATGGATTCATTATCTATTCGTATCGTCGTTTGGATGCTGTTACGATGCACCCCGCAGTGGCACAAAACCGCTACGAGGGGTGAAGACATAAAAGGGGCGCTGAGAGGGCATTATACTGGAATGAATGTGGAGAAGCAACAACGCGGGTAGAGAGACACCCTACGTTCTTTTGCGAGGTTTCAATCTATGGGTGGTGATAAATCTCTTCAAAATCTCTCTGAGGGTGGGGCGGCCGATTACCTCGAGTTGATAGTCCACGCGTATGATGGGTTTGTTGCAGTCGATAATGCGCGAGAGGTCGGTGGGCGTGGCCGAGATGACGGCGTCGCACCTCACACAGTCTATGACCCGGCGCAGCTCCTCGAGCTGTTTTCGCCCGTAGCCCATTGCGGGCAGTACCCTGCCCAGGTGCGGGTAGCGTTTGAATATCTTCTTGAGCGACCCGACGAGACACGGCCGGGGGTCTACTATCCGGGAGTGGTACCTCTTCGCGGCAAACGTGCCGGCGCCATAGGCCATGCCGCCGTGGGTTAGTGTGGGACCGTCTTCGACCACCAGCACCCTCTTACGCTCCACACATTCCGGGCAGTCAATGCTTATGGCCAGGCTCGCGTGTATGACCGCAGCCCCCGGGTTGCGCTCGCTTATGTTTCGTTCCACCTGTCTGATGGCGCTCTTTTTGGCCGTCCGTATCTTGTTGACTATGACCACGTCGGCGCTTCTCAGGTTTACCTCTCCGGGGTAGTAAGAGATCTCATGGCCCGGGCGGTGCGGGTCGACCAGCGTAATATAAAGGTCGGGGCGGAAGAACGGGAAGTCGTTGTTCCCGCCGTCCCAGATGATAATATCGGCCTCGCGCTCCGCCCGCCTGAGAACTTTTTCGTAGTCCACGCCCGCAAAGACCGTGAAACCCAGGGCGATGAGCGGCTCGTACTCCTCCCGTTCCTCAACAGTGCAATTATGCCGCTCCAGGTCTCTATAGGTGGTAAAGCGCTGAGAGGTCTGTTTCTCCAGGTCGCCGTAGGGCATGGGGTGGCGCACCACGGCGGGCCGGAGGCCCATCTCTTTTAACATAGAGGCAATCTTCCTGGTAGTGGAACTCTTTCCGCAGCCCGTGCGAACGGCGGTGACGGCTATTACGGGCCTTTTGGAGGGGAGCATTGTCTCCGCAGGGCCAAGGAGCACGAAGTCCGCACCCGCGGCGTTCACCATCGCCCCCTTTTCCATGACCTCGGAGTAGGGCAGGTCGCTGTAGGCGAGCACGACCTTGTTTACCTTGTGTTTTTGTATGAGCGCAACCAGTTTTTCCTCGGGATAGATGGGTATCCCCCTTGGATAGTACCTGCCGGCGAGCGAGGGGGGATACGTCCTGTGGCTTATGCCGGGTATCTGGGCGGCGGTGAAGGCGACTACGCGTGAGCCGGGGTCTTTGCGGTAGCAGAGGTTAAAATTATGAAAATCCCTGCCCGCGGCACCCATTATTATGACCCGGTCTTTTTTCATGTGAAATCCTTCGCTCAAAAAAACTCAGAATGACCTGAACAGTTGAGGCGGTGCGCCGAGACACACCCTACAACTAATCACCCCTTTATTATCCTCGTCCCGGTGTGGCCGTCCATGGCGGGCCCCAGCGTCTCCGCGGCGGTTATCAAGACCTCATGCCCGGTGGCTTCCACAAACTCAAGCGCGGCCGAGACCTTGGGGGCCATGCTGCCGGGCGGGAACTCGCCCTGCGCGAGGTAGTCTCCGGCCTCGGCGGTGGTGATGCGGCGCAGGGGCCTTTCGTTTTCGGTTCCAAAGTTCAGGCAAACACTCTCCACGCGGGTAAGGATGACAAAGAGTTCCGCCCCCACCTCGCGCGCCATGAGTCCGGCCGTGTAGTCCTTGTCAATCACCGCCTCCACACCGGTAATGCCTCCGCCGTCTGTCCTAATAAGAGGGACACCACCGCCTCCCGCGGCGATGACTATATGCCCCCTGTCTATAAGTAAGCGAACCGTATCGATTCCGAGTATCTCAACGGGCCTTGGCGAGGGCACCACGCGGCGGAAACCCCTGTGGCCGGCCCCAACCTTGACTATGTCCCAGTGCCTATCCCGCCCGAGTTCTTCCGCGCGCTTTTTGTTATAAAACGGGCCCACGGGTTTTGTGGGGTGTTCGAATTTTTCTCTTTCGGGGTCGACCACCACCTGTGTCATGAGCGTGGTCACGTCCTTTGTGATGCCGCGCCCCTTGAGCCGGTTGCGCATCTCTATCTCCAGCATAAACCCCATCGTGCCCTGCGTGGCCGCAACACACACGTCAAGGGGCAGTTCCGGCGCCTCTCCCCGCGCGCCCTCCATACGCAGGAGCATGTTGCCCACCTGGGGACCGTTGCCGTGCACTATGACCAGCTCATAACCCTTGCCTACGATATCAAGAAGCGCCTCGCAGGTCTCGCGGCAGTGCCTAAGCTGCTCCCGGACGGTACCCCTCTCGCCTTCTTTGAGGATTGCGTTGCCGCCGAAGGCAATGACCGCACTCTTGATGGCCATGTGTCCAGCTCCCCCCGTGTGTAGCAAATTTTCCGACGTATGTCCTTCAGGCCCCAGAGGCACTAAGGGGCCGGGAGACAGGGGTACGGTTCGTTGCGCCCCTGTTACAAATCCGTATTCTACTGCCACGCCATTGGACACGCAACGGGAAAGAACACAGGGCCTCTACCGGAACAACTCTCTCTGGTCTTGGGTCTTGGGTCTTGACATCGGCACAAAAT
>JAZGAY010000025.1:0-2998 GCA_036475985.1 Candidatus Brocadiales bacterium | reverse complement strand
CAACGCGAGGCAAGGTACTATTCCTTCGGCCGCTACCTCAGGGAGAGGTTCCCGTTCAAGGTACATAAAATCCCAATCCACGCGGGTTTCACGTGTCCCAACAGGGACGGCCACAGAGGCACCGGTGGCTGCACGTTCTGTGCGAACGAGAGCTTTAGCCCCAATGCCAGAGGTTCTTATACATCACCCATCAAGGAGCAGATAAGGAAGGGCAAAGACTTCCTCAGGTCCCGATACGGCGCGGAGAAGTTTATTGTCTACTTCCAGGCCTTCAGTAACACCTATGCGGACATCTCAACACTGGGGTCCAGGTACGAAGAGGCCCTGTGCGAGGAAGACGTCATCGGCCTCTCGATAGGCACCAGGCCGGACTGCGTATCCGACGAGACGCTGGCGCTTATAAGCTCTTATACCGACACTTATCATGTATGGATAGAGTACGGCCTCCAGAGCATCCATGACCATACTCTCGAGCGCATAAACCGCTGCCACACCTACCGGGAATTCGAGGACGCTGTATACAGGACCAGGGCCCTGGGTGGCGTAAACGTATGCGCCCACGTCATACTGGGCCTGCCCGGCGAAGACCGCCCGGACATGATTGCCACGGCGCGCAAGCTCTCCGGTCTGGGTATTGACGGTATCAAACTGCACCACCTGTATGTAACAAGTGGCACCGCCCTGGAACAAGAACACCGTCTTGGGAGGGTAAAGACGATGGAGATGGAGGAATACGTCTCCACCGCCGCAGATTTTCTGCAAGAACTTTCGCCGGACATCACGGTGCAGAGGCTGGTGGGAGACACCCGCGGAGAGGGCCTGGTATCGCCCATATGGACTGCGAGCAAGGCCGAGGTCGTTCAGGCCATTACGGGAGAACTTCGCCGTAGAGACTCTTTTCAAGGCGCGCAAATTGCTCCTTGACATAGATTTCTTTTGTGCTTAAATTCCCGCTGAGGACAATACATTCGGCACACATGCGGGCGTAATTCAGTGGTAGAATACCAGCTTCCCAAGCTGGGTGTCGTGGGTTCGAATCCCATCGCCCGCTCCATTTCCGCCAATACTGACGAGAGGGACTCTACTTGCAAGTAATATCAGAGGTGGATTCGCCAGGCTTATTGTCAGAAAAAACCCGTAAGGTACAGGCAAACAGAGCCCTGGTAGGGGTCCTGTTATTCCTGGCACTTTTGTCCGGTTGCGCCCAGCCACCACCAGCTTATACACTGAAGCCACCGGTGGCCAAAAAACACGGGTATATTACACATAGGATTCGACACGGCGAGACGGTCTGGGCCATCTCGCAAAGATACAACGTATCACCCGAGACAATCATACAGATAAACGGCATCAAGGACGTGGCTGACATCAACGTAGGCACGGAACTGTTAATACCGCGTGCAGGTTATTCACCCGGCGCTATAACCGCTTCCAGGTCGGGCGCCGCCAACACAGCCGTCTCAAGCAAGGGTTTCATCTGGCCTACTAACGGAAACATCTTGAAACGATACGGCGACATCGTGGCCGGACAGGAAAACACGGGGATAGACATAGAGGCACAGCCGGGGCAAGACGTCCTGGCTGCAAACGGCGGAGTGGTTGAGGTGGTGACAGATAACCCTAACGGCTGGGGCAAGGTAATAGTGATAAGACATAGTGGCGGACTTCACACGTGGTACGCACACAACTCAAAGGTCCTCGTAAGAAAGGGTAACTGGGTGAAGCGAGGGCAGAGAATAGCCCGGGCAGGCCAGAGCGGCAGTGTCACAAGGCCGGAACTGCACTTCAAAATCTTCCGTAACGACAAACCCGTTGACCCGCTACCCTATCTGCCACAGCATAATTGAAGGTGTTTTTTTAAGAAGTACATTGGCATAAATACCGAGGCCGGGCCGCTAAAGAGACCGAAACGATTCGAGCGCAAAAGGGTCCTTATAGGGTTTCGTGAGAAACACGGGTAAAAGATGTAATGCGATGTAACGCCCCAGCCTGATATAAACAGACGGCCGGGTCTTTTCGTCTTGAACCGGCGCGCTCAAGATGCCACCGGACTGCTTCCAGCAGGCGGCCCTGTCGACATAATGGGGCCGCCTGTTATTTTAAATACCGGTTCAGAGGCCAAGATGACCTGGTTTCATTATTCAATAATCTCTGCCTTCTTCACCGCCAATAGCATTGCACTCTCCAAGAAAGCCCTTGAGGGCAGCGACGTTTACACCGTGGCGTGGGTACGGTACGGATACGCGCTGCCGTTTCTTCTGTGCATGCTCGCGTTTATCGAGATTCCACCGCTGGACTCCGTCTTCTTTCTGGTCAACCTGATACAGGTGCCGCTTAACGGGCTTGCCATTGTTCTATATATAAGGGCCATAAAATACTCCCCCCTGTCACTTACCCTGCCGTACCTTGCCCTTACCCCTGTGTTCCTCATAGGCACCAGCTATGTCATGCTGGGGGAGCGGCCGGACAAATCGGGCATTGCGGGGATATTACTGGTCGCGCTTGGGGCATACCTGCTTAACGTGCGTGCCACCAGGGAGGGGCTGCTCGGTCCGTTGCGCGCGATACTTGATGAAGAGGGCTCTCTGCTGATGACCGGCGTTGCGTTCATGTACAGTATTACAGGCAACCTCTGTAAGATCGCCATCCTGCATTCAAGCCCAACATTCTTCGCGGCATTTTATCCTGCGGTTATGGCTCTTGCCCTCTTTCCCCTTTTAATGTTAGGAGATGGCAGCTCCATGAAGAAGGTGTTCTCTCGCCCAATCCTGTTTGCATCCATCGGCTTGTTGACTATACTGACACTTTTTACGGGCAACCTTGCGTTCCAGCTTGGAGAGGTTCCTTACGTGGTTTCCGTCAGACGCATAAGCCTTATCATCGGGGTGTTGTACGGCTGGTTGTTATTCAGTGAGACCCATGTGCGAGATAGGCTGCTGGGCAGCGCCATTATGTTAACGGGCGTGGTGGTCATTGTCGTCTTTTAAGGCCACCGGCG
>JAZGAY010000249.1:0-12422 GCA_036475985.1 Candidatus Brocadiales bacterium | reverse complement strand
GTATCACAGGGTCGTCATCATGGTGTACGCCAAAGACTATCTGGTAGGCGGGGTAGTCCTGATTCACGTGACTGAGAAGGTTTTCATAAATCCCCTGCTCCTCCCCGTTTAGGGGCTTCAACACGGTTACAGACGGCATATAGCCCCCACCCGACGGCCTATCTCTGAAAAAACGCATCGTGCATAAAAGAGAAAAGAAATAGTAAAGTATAGAGAGGAAAACTATCGATGTCAGGAGTGGTTTAAGGACTATAATCACCATGTAAGACGCTCATGCCACCGCAAACGCAATGGAGAATTCTGTTGACAATTCCAACCCCCGAAAATATACATATTATAGTCACTCAGACAAGAAGTAGCCTGGGAGGGAAAAATAAACCTCCTCTATAAGGCTCAGAATACAGGTATAATATGTCACATATAACCATGTAGGGATTGATTGTCAAGGAACAGATTTTTTCAGCAAAGGGGAGACTGTGGACTGGGGAACTCACGTCGTATTGGCCGCAAAGCTACTTGAAAGCTGCGAGCTCGACAAAGGAAGCGCCATTTATTCGGTAATACCCGTAATAGACAAAGAACCTGCACACTTCCACAGGGTTTACGCACACATCCTGGCAAATCAGCCTGGATTCCTTGAAGTGGCCATGGAGATTTTCGGCAGCAAGGAGGTGAAGGACAGGGATTTCCCTGCGCTCAATAAGAAGACGGAAAATGAGGTGCAAGGACTAAAACACGAGCTGGAATCCCTCCAGTCAAACGGTTACGAAGAAAGACATCCTATAGAGAACAAGATATATGCCTACAAAAGGATCACCGAAGAGGCACCGGTATTTATCCAACATGCCGAGGCAGCCGTAGATATAGTGGGCGACAAGAGTGTCCGGAACATAGGCCGCGACAAGATGAGCTCCGCCGTCAGCCTGCTGAGCCACCTTTACTTTGACGTCTGGAACAACCCCGTTCAGGCCTTCCTCCCCGAAAGTTCGTATTGTTCGGCTCAGTGGGAATTCTGGGCGAACATAGACTACATGAAGTTCCGCTCCGACTTCTACAAGCCTGCAAGCATAGACGCCTTCAGAAGGGAGATAGCCGCCGCCCCCGTGTGGAAGATGAAGCTTCGCCCCGAGGCCATAATAAAGGCGATGATCATAAGACTCGGCGAGGGTGGCCAGCCAAGCATCCCCTACGAGGTGGTAGACCAGGGCATAAGAGATTTCATGAGATACATGGACATAAATGAATACCAGAAGGCCGACAACGAACTCAATTTTTGCCGTGAGCTGGAGAACACCATCCAGGAGAGCATATACAGGCAATACAAGAAACCCGACCATAATGCGACCCGCTGAAGGAGTGCCAGGTGCTGCATTCAAAGGAATTTGTGCGGATTTTGAAAAGTGCGGGTTATGACTTCTTTACAGGGGTGCCCTGTTCCCTCATCAGTGACGTAATTCTCTCCCTCGAGAAGGACCCCAGCGTCCCTTACATCCCTGCGGTGAGGGAGGACGTTGCAGTCGGCCTGGCCGCCGGAGCATATTTGGGAGGAAAGACGCCTTGCATACTTATGCAGAACTCGGGGCTCGGACAGTGTTTGGGTGCGCTGGCCTCCTTGAACCTCATTTACAGGATTCCGTGCCTGCTTATAATTACCTGGCGTGGGCACGACGGACGTGACGCGCCGGAACACGAGGTGATGGGAAAGGCCTTACCAAGGCTACTGGACTCTGTCAGACTCCCTTATAAGAGGCTCACCCATAAAAACGCACATAAGGCCGTGGGATGGACCCGCCAGGTAATCTCCCAGGAAAAAGTCCCCGCAGCCCTGTTCATTACCAAAGGCGTCCTGAAATGAATATAACCCAGGCCATAAAGATAATTATGAGACACCTCGGAGATGAACTGCTTATAACTGCAAACGGCCGGATATCCCGCGAGGCATTCGCCATCAATGACAGGACGGAGAATTTCTATATGCTCGGCTCTATGGGACTGGCCTCTGCGATAGCCCTGGGCATTGCGGTGAACAGGCCGGAACGCAAGGTCGTAATTCTGGACGGTGACGGCAACCTGCTTATGAGCATGGGTATCTTGGCGCAGATAGCCAGATTATCACCCAAGAATCTTGTCCACATAGTACTGGACAACGAGGTGTACAACTCCACGGGCAATCAGCCAACCATCTCTGCGCAGGTTTCGTTGGAGGACATAGCCAAGTCGTCCGGCTACACAAAGGTCGCCAAGGTAACAGCGAGGGGAACACTTGAAACAACGTTAAAGAAATGCCTTAATGCCCGCGGCCCGTCCTTTATTCTCGCAAAGATAAAGCCCGATAATATGCCCAAAGGACTGGGCAGGGTAACACACACACCGATAGAGATAAAAGAAAGATTTATGAGCGGCATAAACGGAGAGAAACGAGATTGAAGAAGAGGATGGTACTCTTAAACCCGGGCCCGATAAACACCTCGGAGAGGGTACGCAATGCCCTGCTTCGAGGGGACATCTGTCACAGGGAAGACGATTTTTACAGGATCCAGCGTAACGTCAGAGAGATGCTGACCGACACGTTCGCCCACAAAGACACCCATACGGCCGTCGTCTTTACCGGTTCCGGCACGTCCGCGATGGAAGCCGCCGTATCATCCTCTCTAAGCGAAGGAAAGACCATGCTGGTGGTCAATAACGGGGTCTATGGCGAACGGATGTCAAAGATAGCCTCAATTTATGGCTTCAACAGACTGGAACTGGTCTACGAGTGGACCAGGGTGCCGGACCTGGACGAGATAGAAGCTACGCTAAAGGGGCATCCCGGGGTCGAAGTGGTCGCCCTGGTACACCATGAGACCACCACGGGCCTCATTAACCCGGTCAGCGAGATTGGCGAACTATGCAAAAGGCACGGGAAGGTCTTTTTGGTCGACACCATCAGCGGCATTGGAGGTGAGGAAATAGACCTCATAAAGGATAACGTAGACATTTGTATGGGGTCGGCAAACAAGTGCATACAGGGCCTGCCGGGGCTGTCGTTTGTAATCCTCAAGAAAGAACAGATCGAGAGGATTAAAGACCTTCCGGCCAGGTCGATGTACCTTCATATACCGACTCAGTGGGAAAACCAGGAGCGGGACAGCACACCGTTTACACCGTCCATCCCTATCTTTTATGCCTTTGAGGCGGCCCTTGAGGAGCTGCGAGAAGAGGGCGTCGCTGGCAGGATTGCCCGCTACAAAAAGGCGTCGGGTCTTCTCCGGGAAGGTTTTAAGAGACTCGGGCTCAGGCTGCTGCTTCCGGAAGAACACCTTTCCAACACCATTACGGCCCTCTACCTGCCGGACGGGACAGGCTATCAGGAGCTCCACGACCGCCTTAAGAAAGACGGCTTCGTCATCTATTCAGGCCAGGCGCAGCTCAAGGAGAAAATCTTCAGGGTGGCCAACATGGGAGAACTGACACACGAGGACCTGAACAATTTCCTGGGAAGCCTGGAAAGAGTCTTGGGGGAGGTCGGGTGCAGGCCATAATCCTGGCCGCGGGGGTGGGAAAGAGACTGAAGCCCCTGACGGACGAAAGACCCAAATGCCTCATAAAGATAGGCGGTAAAACACTCCTTGCGAGATACCTCGATGTCCTTGAGAGGTTGGACATAAAGGACATAACCTTTGTGCTCGGCCACCTGAAAGACATGGTCCTTGAAGAGATAAACACGCTTAGTAAGAATAGAGGACTCAGGTTCCACTATCTGATTAATGAGGGCTACGAGAACGGCAGTATCACGTCCCTGTGGGTTGCAAGAGACAGGCTGGGAGAAGGGACGCTTATTATGGACGCCGACGTACTCTTTCACCCCGCACTCCTTGAGAAGCTGGTACGCTCGCCCAAGGCAAGCTGCTTCCTGATGGAGGGAGATTTCAGGGACACTGGAGAGGAAATGAAGCTCTTTATCCAGGACGAGAGGGTAATAGCCATCTCTAAAAAGAACAAGGCGCAGACCCCGCTGGTCGGGGAGGGTGTCGGCTTTTTAAAGCTGTCTTCGGAGCATGCCCCCGCACTTAAGAAGGCCCTTGAGGACCTCGTAAATGAGGGGAGGCTCGATGCGGAATATGAGGAGGCAATCGACAGGTGCCTCGACCGCAGCGATATGGGCTTTGAGAGGGTTGACGGGCTCCCGTGGATTGAGATTGACTTCAGCGAGGACATAGAACGGGCCGAAAAAGAAATCTTGCCAAGACTCAAAGAATCCCAGCAACCATGACCGGCGCCGCACTAATACTTGTAACAGACCCGCAGCGGTCTCTTGAAGACCATGCCGGCCTGCCGCTCCTGAAACGGACCGTGCTTTCCGCTCAGAAGGGCGGCATACGAAACTTCATCATTGCCGCCCCAAAGAACTCGGAAGAAAGACTCAGGACGCTCCTCGCAGGAGACAACAGGATAACCTCTACCATACGCTGGAACGGGCCTGAAGACGGCGACCTCCAGAAGCTGCTTAAAGCAACGTCCTCTGAATCAATCATGATAATCAGAGCAGAGACCGTCTTTGATTCGAACGTCATCAAAAAGATGCGCCACCCGGGCCCCAACAGTACTGCCGCCCGAGTAGCCGTGCGTAACGGTCCGGAAGAAGCGGGGAAACGCGTCCTGAGGCTTGACGGCGGTGCCGTAGTCGAATGTAACGTACCGACCGCATCCCACCAGACTGCGGGACTTGTACTGGCAGAACCCAACGCGCTGGAAAACGTTGTGGCAAGGGCCGGTAACTACCGCCCGGACCTCTGCGGCATCATAGAGGGCCTGCTCAGTGCAGGTACGCTCGAGGCCGTCGACGTCACGGACGATATGTGTATGGAAATTACCTCACAAGAGACCATGCGTGAATCTGAAGAGAAATTGTTCGGGCGTCTGGGCCTGGTAACGGACAGCCCTTTCTCTACCCACATCAGCCGAAAACTCTCCAGGCTGGTCACCGGTGTACTTGTAAGGTTACCCCTGACGCCAAACCAAATCACCCTGTTCAGTTTTTCTATCTCCCTCGTGGCGTGCCTGTTTTATTTCTACGGCGGTTACCGGTATTCCGTGCTGGGTGCCGTTACCCTGTACGTGGCCATCCTCTTTGACCTCGCCGACGGTGAGGTCGCCAGGTTGAAGTTCATGTCCTCCAAGTACGGAGCGCTACTTGATTCCATATGCGACAGCATCATCCATAGCGGTGTCTTGTTCTGCATAGCACTTGCGATACACAGAAGCGGCCACATTCCAAATATTATTACAATCGGCGCAGCGGCGGCCGTGGCGATGTTTGTCTGCACCAATCTCGACACCTACATCCATCTTGCGGAAAAGGACCTGTGGAACAACCAGCCGAGCCCTCTCGAGCGGTTATTTGCAAACGAGGACTGTTTTTACCTCTCGTTGCTGGGTTTCACCGTCCTTGACAGGCTCCCCATATACCTCTGGATAGTGGCCATTGGCGCCACCGTGTATACGTTCGTTATGCTTGGAGAGATGACCATAAAATCCCTCTCCGGTAAAAAGGCGCAATAAATGACCAACGTCGCGTTAATCCTTATAACAGACCCGCAAAGGTCTCTTGAGTGTCATGCAGGGCTGCCGCTCCTGAAACGCACCGTACTCACCGCACAGAAGGGTGGTATAGAGGAATTCATCATAGTAGCCCCAAAAAACTCGGAAGAGGCGCTCAGGACGGTCCTCTCGGAAGACACCAGAATTTTCTCCCCGATATGCTGGTACAGGCAAGAAAGCGATGACATACCAAACAGGCTCAGAGAAGTCTCGTCCGAGTACATTATGATAATCAAGGCCGAGACGGCCTTCGATGCGGATGTTATAACCAGGATGAGGCGTCAGGGAGACGACGACACGGCCGCCCACATCGCCGTACGTAACGGCCCGGGGGAGGCAGGCAGATACACACTTAAGCTGGACGGCAACATTGTCGTCGACTGCAATGTTCCAGACGCATCACACCTGAGAGCAGGACTTATACTGGCAAGGCCCGGCGCGCTAAAAGACGCTAAAATAACAAGGGTGTCTAATGAGCACAAGGGTCTGGACGGTATTGTAAAGGGCCTGCTCGGCGCCGGCACAGTCAAGGCCGTTGACGTTACCGGTGAGCCGTGTATGGAAATCACCTCGCAGGAGACCTTGCGTGAGTCTGAGAATAAATTACTCGGCAACCTGGGCCTGGCAACCGACAGCCCGTTTTCTACACATATCAGCCGCAAGCTCTCAAGCAGGGTGAGCGCACTACTGGTAAGGTTCCCCATAACGCCAAATCAGGTCACCATACTGAGCCTTCTTGTGGGTCTTGTGGCCTGCTGGTCTTATTTGCAGGGCGTATACCTGTATTCCGTGATTGGAGTTCTCCTCCTATACGCCTCAATCATTCTCGACCTCGCAGACGGCGAGGTTGCCAGGCTAAAATTTATGTCCTCAAAGTACGGCGGGTTACTTGACTCACTATGTGACAGCACCGTCTTTGCCGGCATCGTCTTATGTGCCGCACTGGCAATACACAGAGACGCAAATACACCGCATATCGTCACCGTTGGGGCTATCGCAGCCGTGGTGATATTCTCTTCCTCCAACCTGTACTTTTATCTTCACTCTACAAAAGAACACCAGGTAGATGACCTGCCGTCTTCCACCATGCGGTGGGTTGCGAACGAGGACAACTTTTTTCTCTCGCTACTGGTCTTTACTGTCCTCAACATGCTATCATGGTACATCTACATGGTAACCGTCGGTGCCAGTGTGTACTTGCTTATGCTGGTATGGGAATCAACAACCACCGTGTCTTCCGGTGAAGAAGCCCGGTAACGTCCTTCAATGCAACAACGCAACACCGTAACTGACATGAAAAATGCATCCGGTGAACAATTGTTTAGCTGTGTCTGCCCGCTGGACTGCCCCGACACCTGCGGCATCATCGCCCACGTGAAAGACGGCAGGCTCACAAGGATAGAAGGCAACCCAGACCATCCCGACACCAGGGGCTTCCTCTGCCCAAAGATAACAAAGAACTACCCGGCGAGGGTCTACAGCCCCGAGCGGCTTCTCCATCCAATGAAGAGGACCGGGTCCAAGGGTTCGGGCGATTCTTTTAAGCGAATCAGCTGGGATGAAGCGGTAGACACCATAGTATCTAATTTCAGGCAGATTATCGCAGAAGACGGCCCGGAGGCGATACTGCCCTTTTACGGCTCCGGTACCCTGGGCATCGTCCACGGCAAGCTTGCGGGCAAACGCTTCTTTAACCGTCTGGGGACGTTGCAGCTTGACCGCACCATCTGCACAAAGGCCGGCCGCACAGGCTACCTCTACACCATGGGCTCCTCTGAAGGCACCGACCCCAGAGGGATACCGGAATCCAAACTCATTATCTCCTGGGGAACCAATACCTTTGCCACCAACCTGCACCAATTGCCGCTTCTCGGCAAGGCCAGAAGACGCGGTGCAAAATACATCGTAATAAACCCCTTCAAGGTAAAGGGGGCCGAGCTGGCCGATATGTTTATCCAACCCCGCCCGGGCACCGATGCGGCACTTGCACTCGGCATGATGCACGTAATTATAAGAGAAGAACTGTACGACAAGGACTTTGTGGACAGAAACACCTTTGGTTTTGGTATGTTGTGTCAGAGGGTGGAGGATTATCCGCCAAAGAGGGTTGAGGAACTAACGGACGTTGGCGCCAGGGAGATAGTAGCGCTTGCAAGGCTTTACGCAGGAGAGAGGCCGTCCTTTATCTACATGGGCTCCGGCATGCAGCACTACACTAACGGGGGCATGACGGTGCGTACGATTTCTTGTCTGCCCGCGCTTGTCGGCGCGTGGGGCCGTGCAGGTGGAGGGATGTTCTTCCCGACGAGTACGGTGTTTCCGGTAGGCTGGGATGAACTCGAGGGCAACGAACTGAGACCCGGTCCCGCAAAGTGTTTCAACATGAACAGTCTGGGCGACATACTGCTAGACCACAGACCCCCTATACGCGCACTTTATGTCTTTAACGCCAATCCCCGCGCGGTCCTATTCAACCAGAACAAACTGACCGAGGGCATGGAGAGACAAGATTTATTCACCGTCGTTCATGAACAGTTCCTTACCGATACGGCCCGCTACGCCGACATACTGCTCCCGGCCACCACGCAGTTTGAGCAGGTCGACCTCCACGCCTCCTACTTCAACCTGAACCTCAAGCTCAACCAGAAGGCCCTGGAGCCCCCGGGAGAATGCCGCTCCAACCTGGACACGTTCAACACACTTGCCCGGGCACTGGGCTTCACGGAAAAATGTTTTAGCCAATCGGGCATGGACGTCGTAGAGGAGGTCCTCTGCATAGACCACCCGGCGCTCGAAGGCGTTACACTCAACCGGCTGAAGGAAGAAGGGTACGCACCCGTGAATATGCCGGGTACACGGCCGGGTGAGCCCTACGTACCGTATCGTAACGGGACCTTCCACAACCCGTCCGGCAAGATTGAGTTTTACTCCGAAAGGATGAAGGAGGACGGCTACGACCCGCTGCCTGCATACATTGCCCCCGGGGAGGGACCGGAGTCAACGCCGGAGCTCTTCGGACGTTATCCCCTGCACCTTATTACCCCGTCGGCCCAGTCGCTCTTGAACTCGAACCTCTCAGACAGCCCACACGCGCAGCGGGTTGATAAAAGGCCCACGCTGATACTACACCCGGATGACGCAGCCCAAAGGGGTATAAACACGGGGGACAAGGTAAGGGTGTTTAACGACCGCGGGACGTGTCTGCTATGGGCGCAGATCGCAGAGAAGGTAAGGCCCGGTGTGGTTGTAAGCGAGGGGCAGTGGTGGAGCACCATATGTCCCGGCGGCGCCAACACGAACCACACCACCCCGGATTATATCGCCGACATGGGCGGCGGCTCTGCATTCAACACAAACATCGTACAGGTAGAAAAGGCGTAAATAAAATATGGCGTTCCAGCCGCTCTGATGCTAAATTTGTCTTGGTCTAAGCAGCTACTGACACCAAAGCACGTTGGAAAGGACAGGTCGAAATGGTAACATTCAAGAAATACTCACCTCCGGACAAGGGGGAGACTATAACCCTGGTAGACGGAAGGCTGGAGGTGCCTGATAATCCAATCATCCCGTACGTCGAAGGAGACGGCATCGGGCCGGACATCATGTCCACCGCGAGGCATGTACTGGACGCGGCGGTGAAGACCGTCTACGGCGGCAAGAGAGGTATAGTCTGGTTCGAAATCTTTGCAGGCGCCAAGGCACTGGAAAGATTCGACGAGCTGATACCGGAAGACACCTTTAACGCCATACGCCACTATCACGTGGCCCTGAAGGGACCCCTCAGCACGCCGGTGGGCAAGGGGTTCAAGTCCCTGAACGTCACCATCCGCCAGACGCTCGACCTCTACGCCTGCGTGAGGCCCGTGCGCTATATCCCCGGGACACCCAGTCCCGTAAAACATCCCGAAAAGGTGGACATGGTCATCTTCAGAGAGAACACGGAGGACGTCTACGCCGGCATAGAGTGGCCCGAGGGCAGTAAGGAGGCGCTCCGGATAATAGAACTGATAGATAAGGAACTAAACGTTAAGATACCCAAGGATTCTGGAATCGGCATAAAGCCCATCTCCATAACCCGCACCAAGAGGCTGATGAAAAAGGCCATTGAGTATGCCCTCGCCCACAAGAGGAAATCCATCACCATAGTGCACAAAGGCAACATCATGAAGTTCACCGAAGGCGCCTTCCGCAACTGGGCCTACGAACTGGCCAGGGAGGAATACGGCCACTGCACCGTCACGGCAAAACAGTTGACCGAGGGACCCGGGGAGGGTAAACAGCCCGGAGACAAGATACTCGTCAACGACAAGATCGCGGACGAAATGTTCAGGTTCGTCCTCATGAGACCCGAAGAATGCGACGTGCTGGTCATGCCCAACCTGAACGGAGACTACCTCTCCGACGCCTGTAACGCCCAGGTCGGCGGGATAGGCATCGCGCCGTCCGCGAATATCTCCGATACCATGGGCGTTTTTGAATCAGCGCACGGTTCCGCACCCAAATATGCCGGCCAGAATAAGGTAAACCCCTCCGCCCTCACATTGTCAGGCGGCATGCTCCTCGAACACCTCGGCTGGAACGAGGCGGCCAAGTGCGTGGTAACCGCCATCGGCAAGACCATCGCACAAAAGAAGGTTACCTACGACCTCGCCCGTCAGTTAGAAGGCGCTACAGAGCTCTCCACCTCCGGCTTCGGCGACGAGGTAATCAAGAACATGTCCTGATGTGTCTATCCAAGATGGCAGGGGCGCCCCGGCGGGTCGCCCCTGCTAATCCGCAGAGGTCTCGGTCAATCCGAAGTTCGCCCCGTCCCTCTACTTGCAATTCATATACTTATAGGATATTATATGCGTCTTTAAGTATCACGTCACTTTTCCCCTGTTTTTCAAGGGTATCAATATATGAAATCTTGTGCGGGTATAGAGCGGGTACGGGCGGCCAGGGCGATACACCGAGGCCAGGGCAGGCACGAGATCTTTGATTTTCCACAGGAAGACCTCGGCGGACTTAAAAAATTTCTAGATGAACAGAACCTGCCGTTCAGCTTTCATGCACCGCTGGTCAGGCCCGACTATTTCCCGTACAGCGGCGTAACGAGCTTCTTCATAAACGACGACGACGAGAAGCGGAAACTCTCACTGGAACTGATGAGACAGTCGGCCGAAGACGCCCGGGACTGGGGAGCGGAATACATAGTCTGCCACCTTACCTTTAGAGAAGACACCGAGGACGAGGAAAAGGCGTGGCGCCTGGTCCATCAGGCCGCAGGGTTTCTCTCCGGTCTGGTGGAATCCACGGGCGTTCCGATACACATCGAGTTTGCAGGCTATGCCGGCGCGTTCCGCGAGCCGTCGCATCTTGCAGAGGTCATATCAAACCACCCCAACCTTGGTATCTGCATAGACGCGGGCCACGCCTTTATATGTTCTCAGTTGTGGCGGCGAGATTACCTCCGCGACATCGAGACGATGGCCCCGTACGCGAAATCCATGCACCTGTGGAACACCAGGGGCTTTGACCACTGGAAAGAGAAGGGCCACGTGCCGCTCCACCCGGCGCAAAGCCCGAGTGACGGGTGGGTAGACATAGAAAGAACGCTTGAGATTGCCATCAAACACAACAAGGATTTGAGGCTCATACACGAGTACCGGGTAGATGACATGAACAGCGAGATAAAGGAAGGTTTCGATTGGATTCGAGATACGGTGGAAAAATTAGGGGGCTAAGGTCTGCATGAAAAAAGACTTCAAGGTTCTGCTCGTTAATTGTAACACCATGATGGACACCCTCATTACCGCGGGGATAAGCATCCTCGCCGCCTGCCTGAAAAAGGATGGCATAGAGGTCAAACTCTTTGACACCACCTTCTACAAGACGGCCGACAGGACAGGTGACGAAGCCAGAGCTTACACACTTCAGGTGAAGAAGACGGATTTCAAGGAGCTCGGAATCGTCCCGAACGAGACCGACGTCATAGAAGACTTCAAAAAGATAGTCGAGGAATTCAGACCTGACCTTATCGGTCTCTCCTGCATCGAGGTGACATACGGTCTGGGCATCGAGATGCTCAAGGCCGTGAGGCACACCGGCATCCCAACCCTCGCCGGGGGTGTGTACCCCACGTTCTCCCCGAACATAGTCATCAGAGAGGACTGTGTCGACATGGTGTGTGTGGGAGAAGGGGAGCTGGCCCTTACAGAGCTCTGCAAGAAGATGCGCGCCGGCCAGGACATTACAAACGTTCAGAACATCTGGGTAAAGAAGAACGGCACGCTATACAAGAACGAACTCCGCCACTCCCTGGACATGCGGCAGCTCCCGTATCAAGACTGGAGCGTCTACGAGAAGAAGAGATTCTGGAAGCCCATGGGCGGTAAGATATCGGCTACAGGGACATTTGAGATGAACAGGGGGTGCCCCTACAGCTGCACCTTCTGCGTAAACTCCGGTCTCAACAAGCTTTACAGTAATAAAGGCGGTTACTACCGGGAACAGGACATACCTCGTCTGATAGACGAGATGCTCGAAAAAAAGGAGACGTACAACCTGCAGTTCGTCTACCTTGTGGCAGAAAGTTTCCTTACCACGTCAAAGAAACGTATAGAAGAGTTCGTGAAGCTCTACCAGCAGGTGGGACTACCCTTCTGGATAGAGGCCAGACCGGAGTCAATAAAAGAAGAGTACGTGGACATCCTCGAATCCGTCAATTGCGAGGGGATAAGCATAGGAATCGAGAGCGGCAACGAAGAAGTGCGCAGAAACGTACTGGGCAGGAACATCACGAACGAAACGACGACAAACGCCTTCAAGCTGTTTGAAGATAGTAAGATCCGCGTCAG
>JAZGAY010000248.1:0-4332 GCA_036475985.1 Candidatus Brocadiales bacterium | reverse complement strand
CTACAGTTCCTTCTAACCAACCCACCGGCCGACTAATCCACCGACTGCCGGTATCTGGTTGCGGCCTTCTTTAGCAGAAGGGCGGTTACCTCTTGAGTCGAATCTTCTACTATTGAGGGTAGCCGGGATCGGTCCAGGAACAATTTTAGCGGGACGGTGTAAACGTTGTACCTCTGTTCGCTTCCCCAGTAGGTGTAAACCCAGACGTTGGCGGTCTTGGTGGTGCCGTCGGAGAAGAAGTCGAAAAAGACAAGCCAGCCCTTCAGGTCCAGCAGGTCGTTTTCAGCAAGTCTGATCTTCAACTCATCAAGAAATGGTCGTTCGAAGCGCGCCCTGGCCGCAAGCGCTTGCTTTTCTTCCTGAGAGGTGAAATCGTGTTTGGGCAGGCTCCTCATGCCCTTCACGAAGCCCACACCCCAGTCCTCCGACATACTGGAGCATCCGGTGAGGAAGGACATTAAGATTAGGGCACGGATTAGCTTCATTCGTATCTATTAACGGCTGTGTCTTATTCCGCCGGTCGTTTCACCCCCCGGGAAAGACGATCGCGCAGGACTTTTACAGAGATTTAATAACATCTTCTCTTATAAAATACAATTATAATAATATGCTGAGGCCATTTCAAGTCTTGTCGCGGTGCCGTGTGTTACTTTCGGTCTTCTGGGGGTTGGATGGTGGGATTCAGCGAGTAGATTAAAAAAAGGCCTTCTAAAGGTCCTTCCGAGGGGTAGGTCAATCTTTTTGAGAAGGCGGAAAAGAGACGTTAAAAAACGTTGTCTGTATCCACATGACCCGGCGACAACAAAAGATTAAGCTTGACTTTAGGCCGCAGAAGCTGGAAATTACTCGGATATTAAGTGCCCTGCGTTGGGGGGAATCCATGATACTACAAGAGGAGGAGAAAATGTCGATATTAAGCGTATTCTGCATCGAGGTACATCCTGAACAGGAACAGGCCTTTGTGGCCGATGTGATGGCAATCTTTCCTATTGCGCTAAAACAGAAGGGACTTAAGTGCGCAACCGCTTATGTGCCGGTGGGTGAGAAACACAAGTATATGGTTCTGACCGAGTGGGACAACGAGGCCAGCATCAAGGCCTGGATGGAGAATTCCGATCACAAGAAGGTCATTGCCAAGGCAGGACTGTACGTTAAGGATCACAGCATTACGAGGTATAGTTCCCAGTAACCGCGTATTTCCGCTCAACCTCCTCCTGTCTTCACGGAAGGCTGAAGAGGGGAGGAGGTTGAAAATTAGTTTGTGTGGATCCCACCCATAATGCCCCAGCAGACGAGTAACTCATATCGCAGACTTCTCCGCTACGCGGTGCCCTATTGGCGCACGGTACTACTGGTGCTGGTGCTCTCCATGCTTGGCGCCCTGGTGTCGGTACTGCCCGTACAGATACTCGGCGTTGCCGTGGATGAACTGAGAATCGCCGAGCGGGTGGTCTCAGGCACCACGGGAGAAGAAAACGTTGCTGGCAACATATCGGTAGAAAACAAGATTCCTCTGACTGCGCCGCTTAAGTCCGTTACCCTGTACATTGGCCGCGAATGGTTCCCGTCGGTAGATACCACCCAGCTGACCTTCTTTGTCCTTGCTGGAGCCTTTCTCATCCTGCAGTTGTTCACCACCCTGATTGCCATTGTGTACGGGTACTTTATGTCGGGAGTGGGACAGAGGGTCATATACGACATACGCAACGAGGTCTACGGGCACGTCCAGGACATGCCGCTTAGTTATTTTGAGGACAGGAGCACCGGGGACATCATGAGCAGGGTGGTGAACGACGTGAACTCCCTGGAGCAGGTGGTAGTCGTCCCGGTGACCACGTTCATAACGGACATGTTGAGGTTGAGCTGGATACTGTTTTTCTGTTTCCAGTGGGACTGGCAGCTTACCGCACTCGCCCTGGCCGTGGGGCCCTTTATGGTATGTCTGACCTATACCTTTGGCAAGATGATCCGTAAGACCTACCGCGAGCTCAGGGAAAAGGTCGGCGAACTAAACGCGCTTATACAGGACAACATATCGGGTATCAGGATAATTCTTGGCTTCGCCAGACAGGACAGGGAGATGGAGAGGTTTATGCGCAAGAACGAGGAAAACTACCGGCTGCATGTCCGTATCTACCGTATGTTTACCACGTATAGGCCGATTGTCGACCTCTTTACCGAGACGGGCGCGGTCATTGTGCTGTGTGTGGGCAGTTACAAGGTGCTTAGCGGGGAGATGAGTGCGGGCACGTTCGTGGTATTCTTCCCCTATCTTCGCATGGTCTATGAACCTGTCTCCGGCCTTAGCAGGTTCTACAACCAGGTGCAGCGGGCAATGGCCTCTACGGAGAGGATATTCGAGGTGCTCGACACGCCGGTGGTCCTCAAGGACGCCCCGGATGCTGTAGAGCTGACCCCGCTTAGTGGACGCGTGGAGTTTAAGGACGTATGCTTTACCTATCCAAACGGAACAGAAGTTCTTAAAGACATAAATCTCAAGGTCAGCCCCGGTCAGATGGTCGCGCTGGTAGGGCCGAGCGGCGCCGGCAAGACCACCATTACCAACCTCATACCGAGGTTCTACGACCCCACCAGCGGAGTGATACTGGTGGACGGCCATGACCTTAGAAAGGTCAAATCGAAGTCGCTCCGCCGTCAGATGGCCATGGTGTTGCAGGAGCCGTTTCTGTTTAACGACACGGTGAAGAGCAATATAAAATACGGCAGGCCCGAGGCAACCGATGAGGACGTCGTCCGCGCCGCGGAGACGGCCGGCGCCCATCACTTCGTACAGGAACTCCCGGACGGCTACGATTCAGTCGTCGGGGAAAGGGGCGTAAAACTCTCAGGGGGACAGAAGCAGCGGATAGCCATAGCCAGGGCCATACTGGCCGACCCGCGGATTCTAATCCTTGACGAGGCCACCTCGTCCGTCGACGCAGAGACGGAAAGGCTCATACAGGAGGCCCTCTACAAGCTGGTCGAGAACCGCACCACCTTCGTCATCGCCCACCGCCTCTCCACCGTACTGAACGCAGACATAATCGCCGTACTGGACAAGGGGAAGATAATAGAAATGGGCACACATGACGAGCTCGTGACCCAGGGCAACCTCTATGCAAAACTCTTCCAACTACAATTCCTTGAAAAAGGAAAGGCGACCGGGGCTGAAGCCGCCGCCGCAGGTGATAACAGGCAGGGAGAATCCACAATCGCTTACGACCTGTACGACGACAAGGACGATACGGCGTCGTGGTAGCCTGCTAGCCTGCCTCAGCCATTGCCCTTCAAAATCGCTACGCCCGTCTGGCCATGCCGGACCTACTGCACGGAACCAGCTTCTTGACTTTATTGTATTTATATGTATAATTTGCACATAAAGACGGCATACGGGGGTATCTGTTGTTTTATGTGTCCTTTGCGCAACCCGCTCCAAGCTATCCTCAACATAAAGCTTCTTGAGTAATTGTCTTACTAAATCGAAGGGGGAGATATCATGGCTGGCATTCGCTTCAAAGAAACCATGGACGGCACTCTCGGGGAAAACATCAAGGACTTCCGCACCGGTGAAGATTACGGGATAAGACATAAAAATGAAATAAAATTTGACGTAGAGATAGAGATCGATTCGGTGGATAAGTTTATCAGCGTATCTTCCCACCTTGCCAGTTTAAGAGGGGAATTTTTCTGCAAGTCTCTAGGTGGCGAAGAAGGGATGACTATAAACAACGGAACATTCAACCTCTTCAGTATAGGTACCAGCTCTGGTCACAGGGAAATGCTGTATCGCTTTAATTTTAACGCCCCCGACGGAAAGGAGTATTACTTTTCGGGCGTTAAGGACATATTCAACGACAAAGGAATTGACATATTTGAAGACATGACAACCCTCTTCGTAGGAATATATGAGGGGAACGACGACACGGGGAGAATATACGGGAGCGGAGTCATGTATTTCAGGATTGGCGACCTGCGTTCTCTTATTAAGATGCTAAAATCCAGTGAGGTAACCGGTGCAAAGTATCCATGGACGAAGTGGATTACAATGAGGAAGTTTATGGCTTTCGTTATTAAGGAGACCTGGAAGACATATGCTCCCCCGGTAGCAAGATTTGTTTACGATACGAAGTACGAAAATCTTGTCCTTTCTGGAAATCTTAGGGCCGATGGCGAGGATTCTGTGAGGCCATTCTTCTTCTTCTCAGGCGAGCACGAAAAGGGCTTTCCCTGGGGTGACGACACGGCTATGAGCGACGTCGCCCTGTTGATAGCAGACGGGAGCGGGAAATACCAGCGCTTTGGTATCACCTGGCACTCTCTGGAGGGCTTGGA
>JAZGAY010000247.1:0-2664 GCA_036475985.1 Candidatus Brocadiales bacterium | reverse complement strand
TATCTTTCCTGAAACCCTGTGGTGTCTGGGCCATCCATAATTTTTTTCTGTCTACCGTGCGGATTATCCGTTCTTTTCCCTCTATGCCCTCTACCTCCTTCACCGTAGCGTTTACGGGTACGGCAAGGATGGCAGCACCGCATGCCTCGGCCCTTTTTATTACCGCCTCTATCATCTTATCGGTCACCATGGGCCTCACGGCGTCGTGTACCAGCACTATCTCCGTCTCAGGCTCAAGATGTTGCAGCCCCTCATAGATGCTGTCCTGTCTTCGCCTCCCGCCGGGTACAACCTTGACTACAACACCCGAGTCTGCATATCTGCCGGTCCATTCGGCCCTGGTGCCTTCAAGCTCTGAATGGGCGACTACCAGGATTATTTCCCGAACACCGTTTACATCCAAAAATTTCTCGACGGTGTGCTGGAGGATGGGCTTGCCATTGATGGGCAGATAGGGTTTTTTTACGTCTCCGCCCATCCGCACTCCAAGCCCCGCTGCGGCCATTATTGTAGACACACGTGGCATAGTTTTCTGCACAGGGTGCATCACTGACGCACCCGGTGCCCGTTAAACCCTTTCGTAGGGGTAGAACAGCTTCCTGTACTCGTCCTGCACGTAGCGGTCGGTCATGCCGGCGATATAATCGCAGACGGCCTGGTAAAGACCTGCATCCTCTACCCACTGCTGGAACTCCGGCGGGAGCTGCCTGGGGTTGTCGACATATATTCTGAAGAGGTCCTCAATAAACCGCTTGGCCTTGTCGGACATACGCACCACTCTGTAGTGACCGTACACCCTCTCGTTCATAAAGCCCTGAAGCCTCTTCTTCTGCTCCGAGAGTTCGGGTGAAAACTCCACAACAGTCTCCTTGCAGGCACGCACATCCGCAACACTCCGTATCCCAAGGCGCTCAAAATTACGTTGAGCGTTCTCTGCCAGGTCAGTGACCTCAAGATTGATGAGAAATATAATGGTCTGTGCCCTCTTGAAGCCCTTGTCCAGGCCGTTCCACTTCTCGTCTACGTTTTCGGAGGCAAAGTGCCACAGTTCGACACTCTCAAGGTCTTCTTCGGTTATAAGCCCGGCCTTCAGGCCGTCGTCCAGGTCATGGTTGTCGTATGCTATGGAGTCGGCCTTCTCTACCACCTGTGCCTCAAGAAGGGGCCTTTCTTCGGGCCCGAACTCTTTGACGGTGTTCGTACCGGCATCGTGTTTCACAATAGATTCCCTCAACTCCCAGGAGAGGTTGAGTCCCGGGAATCCCGGGTAGCGTTTCTCCAATACGTCAACCACCCGGAGACCGTGAAGGTTGTGTTCAAAGCCGCCGTGGTCTTTCATAAGCTTGGACAGGGCCTCCTCCCCGGAGTGCCCAAAAGGGGTATGACCCAGATCATGCGCCAGCGCGACGGCCTCCGTAAGGTCTTCGTTCAGGTTCAGCGTCCTGGCCACTGAACGCGATATCTGCGCCACCTCCATGGTGTGGGTGAGACGGGTGCGGTAATAATCCCCCTCGTGGTTTACGAATACCTGGGTCTTATATTCAAGCCGCCTGAAGGCCGTGGAATGGATGATACGGTCCTTGTCCCTCTGGTAGACACTTCGGAGGCGATGCTCCTCCTCAGGGTGTTTCCTGCCGCGTGAGTCCCCGCTCTTCATGGCACAGCCGGCCAGTTCCCTGTCTTCGCGTTTCTCTATATCTTCTCTGGTAATCACGTAAACCTACCTCAAAACGAGCCCTTAAGCCTTGCCAAAAGCTCCGATAGATGCTGAGAAATAACCTTCGCCTCTGAGGTAACGGGCATAAAATTAGTGTCCCCCACCCATCTCGGCACTATATGGAAATGGAGGTGCTTTTCGCCTGCCCCTGCAGCTTTCCCAATGTTGGCCCCTATATTAAAGCCCTCCGGGTTTACGTATTCTCTAAGGATAGCCTTCGTCCTGCCGATGAGCCTCATTATCTCAAGCATTTCCTGGTCGCTTAATTCATTAACGTCACATTTGTGTTTGTTCGGCGCTACCATCACGTGGCCGTAATTGTAGGGGTATTTATTGAGTATCAGAAAGCATTCTTTCCCCCTGTGGACGACCAAGTTTTCTTCGTCGTTACCGTCCTCAACGGCATGGCAGAATATACATCCCTTCTTTTCCTTATCTGCCAGGATATACTCTTGACGCCAGGGTGCCCAAAGATTCTTCATGCTACCCCAATGAGATTAGCGCAGGATGATATAAGGGAGAGACTTTTATCCACAAGAACTACAATCTCTGGATGTACACGTTTCACAAGAAGAGCCGCCACCAGAGGCGCTGTTTCCACCACTCATGCCAAATACAGAAAAGACCTTCTCTACCTTCTGCCCCCCACACTCCGGACATCTGACAGACTTCTTCTGTCTGAGACTGGGGAAATATTCCTCAAACCTGTGCGCACACGCGGTGCAATCAAACTCATAAATAGGCATTGTTTTTAATACAAATGATTTCTGGCCATTCCGCTCGCTTACGAGGAGTTACCCGCTAGTCTATTATATATGGCGAACTCGTGTCGGCCTCAGCCCATTGGATCGCCTCACCATGGGCAACACCCGGTCTCTGCCATGGTGGAGAAACATGTTACATTAGAAATTATCTCGACTCTATTCAAATGAGCCCCCGTCTAAAGC
>JAZGAY010000246.1:0-4719 GCA_036475985.1 Candidatus Brocadiales bacterium | reverse complement strand
GGACTACGCCGCGCAGCTTGATCAGCATGTCAATACTGTGTTTTGTCTTAGCACTCAACTCTTTGGCTCTATACCCGCCTCATGGAAGGCCTTTGTCAATTTGTCTATGGCATAATCAAAAAGTGAGAAATAGTCATCTACCCCTTCTTCTCCCATAATGGAGGGGGAGATTGTTACAAGCACCGCGCCCGCCTTGTTAGCCACAAACCTGGATATCTTGGGTTCGTAATAGGGCTCTTGTACGATTATCTTCACGCCATCGGCCTTCATAGTCTCTATCAAGGATGCTATGTGTGAAGGCGACGGCGGGATCCCCGGCTTTGGTTCGACGTAACCGGCCACCACCAGACCGAACCTCTTGGTAAAGTTTGACCATGTATTATGGTAGGTAACTATCCTGGTGCCCCTGTAGGGCCTCATCCTTTCCTGCCATTCGGGCAGCATCTGGTCAATCTTCCTGTCAAATTCCTCTTTGTTCTTCTCGAAGTATCTGGAGTTTTCCGGGGATACGCGTTTCAGACCGGCAAGGATGTTGGCCGCAATGGCCTTGCCGTTAAGCGGGTCTATCCAGTAGTGCGGGTTGCCGTAGATGTGTATGTCGCCGAGCTCGCGGGTTACCCTTACCTGGGGTATGCCCAGTATTTCCGCACCGACAGAGGCGTCGACGTAGCCGGGCCCTCCCTTGATTATCTTTGAGTTTCTGGCTCCCTGGGCCAGTACCGGGGCCCAGAGTTCCAGATCAAGCCCGACCTTTACGAACATATCCGCCTTATGCAGCTTTATCATGTAGCTTGGCCTGACGTCCACGTAATGCGGGTTCTGATAGCCCTGGATGATGTGGTCCACCTTTACCCTGTCGCCTCCTATAAACGCGGCGATGGAGGCAAGGTCTGTGGACGTAGTAATAATCGCTATCTTTGCCGCCGCATCCTTCTGTGGCAAGGCGGTAAATAGTAACACGGTCATAAGCCATGTCCATCTGCGCATGTTTTTCATGTGTTTCATTCCCTCCTGCACATTTAAAAGGGGTGTGGTCTGTGGACGCCGATGCTGAACGTGGCCTGGAGCATAATGCTGTCGTCGCTACTCGGCCCCTGTGTAATGTGCCTCTGGGTATGGGAGTAGGTCAGGCGATACCGTGTGAAATCGCTCTGCCAGAGGGTCCAGTACGGCGAGATGGCCCATTCGTAATCACCCTTGTTTGCGGTCAGGAATTGAGAGTAGTCGAGCCTGAGTCCAAGATAATTGCGACGGGTTAGCTGGTACTCCCCGAAGGTGTAGCCGCCCCAGGCATTTTCAAGACTACTGTCGTGTGGCTGACTGGCAATGACCTCTGCCTGCCAGAGGAAGGACCTGTAGGGCTTATGTCTTTCTGTTACCGGCTTCCATCTGTAGGTTAAGTCGAAACCCTCCATGTTGACCCTCCGCTGGTTATCGGCGAGAAGCCCCTCGGGCAGTACACCGGTGGCCCCGGTGAGGCCCGCCTGCAGCATGGAGTTGGGTGTAAGTTCGTGGAAGGTCTTGAGATGCGCAAGAAACATCTTGTCCCGTGCCGTGGGTGTAGAGACCTCACCTGTGAGTTCAATCCACCTGTCCCACGGGTTAGGAACGAGCCAGCTTATGGAGAGCCCCGTCATGTTAAGCCCCTCAGGTCCCAGGAGATTTTTCACCACGTTGGGGTAATCTACCTGGGGCAGTTCCGGCCTGTGCGTCCTGTTTATCTTTCCGAAGGCCGCCTTGAATATACCCGCCTTTGACTGGATGCCGTAAGGCAGGGTAAGCAAGGTTAGGGTAGCCTCCTCTATTGCGAACTCCCTGGCATCCTCCATACTGAGGATAAAGTCCGCCCTGGCATAGGGGTCTATCACGCTCTGCAGGGTGAGTTCTGTCTCCCTGAAGGCAAACCTGTCGGCAAACTCATTGTCTTCGAATCCTCCGTCCTCAAAGAGCAATCCCTCTCCATGGTTTATGAAGGTACCAAGGAAATCGCCGATTACGCTTATGTCCGGATTATATGTCTGAGGTATGCCGCCGGTCATTACTTGCCTGTCGAAGAGATTCCCGGGGGCTTCCTCCGCGAGGGGCTGGTAAGCCAATCCCTCTTTCGGCCCCAGCAGTTCCTCACCCATGAGCTCCTTGGCCTCTCGTTCTATTTTTGCCCTTTCTTCCGCTGTCATGTTGCCCTTGTCGGCTGCCTGCCTTAGATAGGGCATGGTTTGAAGCTTGCCCCAGTTCTCTCTTTCCTTCTCTTCCCGGATGATTTCCAGTTTTTCTTCCATTTCGGCTATCTTTACGTCATAGACCCTCTTCATCTTCTTCATCTCAGCCCTCAAAGCCCTGAACTCGCCCTGCATATCTGCGGTCGTTTGTTCGGTTAAGGCCGGCTCCTCGCCATATGCCAAGGGTGCCTGAGTCGCACATACCAGGACTATAACCGGTATTACCGGTGTTATATAAGAGTTCCAAGACATAACGTGTCCTCCTTTAAAAGTAGTCTTGGGGATAATCGAAAAGAGGGGTTAGTTGTGCCGCGTCCTGTTGTGGTGAAGATTTCCAACTGGACTGAAGATGTGCCATCGGGCGGACCGTGTAGCGTGGTATTCTCGCGAGACGGATTACACTACTAAGGTCTTCCCTGAAGTGATATATTGCCCCGGCAACGGAACTAACCTTTAGAAACGTTTAGGAGGTCAAGATGGGTGGGGCACGTGAGAGGTTATTGTTTGGATAGAAAGTATATAACGGCGTATGAGAGTGAAAGCTGTCATAATTGCCGGTGAGAACTACAAAACCAGTGGAATTTGCCTGAATTGTCTGGGGTGAGTGCTTGACCCACTGGCAAATCAGACAAGTGTTTGAGTCATGTGGGTGTTCTGCCTGGGAGTTGTAAGGCGCAGAATAATAGTCATTGGCGTTCCCCTGGCAAGAGCTGTCATATAGGGCATGGAACTGGTGGTGGTTATGTGAAAGCTCGTGAAGCCCCTGGGCTCCAACGGCAAGAACCACATAAGGCAGAAACGCCAGTAAGAATAAGTTTCTGCGGTATTTAGCGATAATTTTCCCTGCCATGATTTCTAGACGCTAAATCATTTTTTTATCTAAGTCAAGCCAATTCTTAACCGTTTCCCTGAAGTGTGTCTTTAGCGGGAGGTTCGTGTCAGCGACAAGTTATTAACAGCTTCTATACTATCGCACCATTCCACGACTCAAAGTCTGTTCCCGTAATTGCCCTCTCGTTTTTATCGTAAACGACGACATAACTAATGGTCTTAATGGGTGAGAAAAGGGGTTTTCGTTTTCTTGCGTCTCCCAAGACTATCCTCCTTCTCCACGTACCGGTATTCAAATAGAACCTCCCCTTTTTGTTCTGCTCCCCTAAAAGGTGCAAGGCGTTTTCATGTGTATGGCCGTGCAGGATGTACATGCATTCTGCATTGTCACGCAGGGTTTTCGCTGCGCCCGCCAGGTACTCGTCTTTGGATTTATGGAAATCGTTCTTTATTTCTATGAATCTGTCCAGGAGCCTCTTCGCGGAAGAGTCCGTAAAGTAATCGAAGGCGAACTGAAGCCTATCGGCCTTGTCTGCCGGATTGTACCAGACATCGTATTCATCAAACCAGTTCTTAACAAAGCTATTTTCGTAAAAATCCTTAACGAGTTCCGGCCATATCTTTTTTACTCGTTTGGCTTCGTTTTCAGTTAATGTCTTGGTGTTGTACTCAATCCAGAGTGGAGCCAGGAAGGCCGGTCTGAGGTTGTCTATCTCTTGCAACGCCTTTCTCAGCTTAGGCTTTTTCATTTTGTTGCCGACTGTCTCCGGGAATTTGTTTATCAGTAGCGTAACGATGGCATCTCCAATAGGGGCTTCCCGTTTCGTGGGAGAAAATTTGTTATACTCGTCGTTGTCGTGTCCGTGAGTGCCGTATATGCCCAATGATTCGTTCACGTATTCAGATGTCATTCTTTTTTTGTCGATATTTAGTGCTTTCGCAACCAAATCCCCGGCCTTTCCGACCCGCCAGATGAGTCTGTCGTGATTACCCACGATGTATGTAATCTGTCCTTGAAAGTAATTCGCCAGCTTTTCTACAACCTGTTTATTCTTGCTTAGAATGTCTTTTACTACTTGTATGGTGGTTTGGTCTGTGCTGTTACCTTTGACCCATGGCTGTTTTGTTCCGGTCCATTTCAGGCTCCTTATACAGTCAAAAAAGTCACCTAGAATTACAAGTTCTATGTTTTCAGCCTTTATACCGTCAACCTGAATATCATTCCAGAAGGCGTCTACGTCACCTGGGTGTATGTTATGTCTGCCGGTCGTTTCGTCTGTAAGGTGAATGTCGCTTATAAAGACTTTCATCTTGTTTCCTCCTGAATTGAAGGGCCCGGTAATTTGAGCCTATATTATTTACTGTCCGTTTAGTTTCCAGTTTGACTTGGTGTCTTACTGCGGCAGCGTGAGAATAACCTTATTTATGATCTCATGGAGCCACGACGGTGGTTCGTTTGTCGGGTTCTTGAAAAAGAGTTCCCTGGCCATGGCGAGGCGGGGGCGGATTTCATTCAGGAATTCCGAGTGCTGTTTCCTGGGGGGGAATTTTTTGTCCATCTCGCACAGCAGGTAATAGACCGGGTAGCCGAAGGTGTATTCCTTGTCTAGCAAATCGGAGGCGAAGCTGGCTATCACGGGGGTGTTAGCCCAGAATTTGTACAGTTGGT
>JAZGAY010000245.1:0-8724 GCA_036475985.1 Candidatus Brocadiales bacterium | reverse complement strand
CAATTGTTCACTCCTATGAACCGCCGCTGGCAGGTTAAACCGTTTTGGCTCTCGTGTCAAGTGTCTTGGCTTTACCAGTGATTTCGGATAGTCGGCTTCTCAGTTTCACGGCTCATTTCAAGGTGTTTGCTTGACATTTACGGGAGACGGAATATACTACTGGCCAACTGCTCTCAGAACATCAAGCCTTATAGCATCATGTGATACGTCGAGGTTCCTCTGCATGCCGATAATGTCAATGTTGCCTGGAATACATGACACGGATTTTCTGTCGCTTCTTATGGCTACGGTCGTCCTGAGACCGTATGTGTTTATATTGCTCCTTTTGTACCTGGTGACGGGAGGGCTTCAGCTCGGGCCGCGGCGGATTGTTCTCTTTATGGTGCTTGCCTACACAATAGCGTTCATCTCGGAGTTTTCGTCTACCAGGATAGGCATCCCCTACGGTATGTACATCTACACCGGAGAGACCCACGGCAAGGAGCTCTATGTCTCTAATGTGCCGTTTATGGACTCGCTGTCTTACACGTTTCTTGCATATTTCAGCTATTCGCTTGCCCTGTTGGTTACATCGCAACTTTTCAGGAGTGGCTATGACATACAGTTGATAAAAGACAAAAGACTCTGGCGCTCGGGCGGGGTTCTGTTGCTTGCCGCAATATTTATGGTGCTCCAGGACGTAGTGGTGGACCCCGTGGCGCTAAGGGGAGCGGGATGGTTTTTGGGCCAGATATTCTATTATCCCGATGCGGGGATATACTTCGGCGTGCCGATTTCTAATTTTGCGGGGTGGTTTGTGGTGGCCCTTGCGATTATCTATTTGTTCCAGCGGCTTGATGGCTTTTTGGACAGATGGGCGGGTCTCAGGGGAGAGGGTGGTCGTTATGTCCCCATGAAGGCCGTTTTGGGGCCTGCCTGCTATTTTGCCACAATGTTTTTTAACATAGCGGTGACGATTTATATTGGGGAGTATTGTCTGGGGCTGGCGAGTCTGGTTATAGTGGGCATACTAATCTATATAGTGTGGAGCTGTATATTTGCCGCAAGACAGGTCGATAGAACTGAGCTCCGGAGAATCGCGACCTCTCCCTGACAGGAAAGATTTTGGGAACCACGTCGCATCGAGACACCCCCGACAGCCACCGGCCTTACCCGGCGTGTTGGCCGGGCAGGCTCGGCCGCTACGAGAATACTTATTTCTGTGCCGTTATCAGGCCTGAATCCTTGTTGAGGCGTATGGTCTTGGGCCTCCCGAAACCGGCCTCTTGTAGCCAGACCTTCATCTCTTCCTCACCATAGGATGAGCCCTCACACGTGCCGAGCAGCATGTTGAGGCTGAAGAGCACGGGGAAGGGCGGCCCCGTACCCGAGCTGTCTAATAAAAATTCGTGTATTACCACCGAGCCACCGTTCTGAAGTGCCTTGTGACATTTTTTAAGTATCTTGACGTTTGTTTCCGGGGCATAGATATGGATGAGGTTTGAGACAAAGACGACGTCGTACTCATTGTGACCGACATCAACCTCAAGACAGTCGCCCACCTTTGTGTGTATACGGTCCTCGAGGCCAGCCTCTTTTATGGATCGCCTTGCTATCTCAATGTTGTCTGCCAGGTCAAACACGGTGGCAGTGAGTCCGGGATGTGACCTGACAAATTCTATGGAGTAGGCGCCCGGTCCGCCGCCCAGGTCGAGCATATTTTTGAAACGTTTAAGCTTGAATTTCCTGGCGATGAGACGGGCCTTCATTATGCCGCTGTTGTGCATGGAGGCCATGAAGTCCTCAAGGCGTTTTTTGTCGGTCCCAATGTCTTCTACTACCGATTTCCCCGTGCGCACGGCGTCCTGCAGCCTCGCCCACCTGTCCCAAAGGTTGTGCATGTGGTGTATGCGGGCGCCTTGATAGAGGGGCCTGTCGCGGACGAGATACTCGTTGGTACAGGGTGTGTTCCCGTATCTCCTGCCTGTCTTCTCGAGGAGGCCGAGTGAGACCATGGCATTTAGGAGCATCCCTGTGGCCCTTGGGTCCGTCTGGAGTTCTTGCGCGGCCTCAATGGATGATTTTGGACACTTGGAAAGAAGGTCGAATACCCCAAGCTCAATCCCTGCGAAAATGACCTGCGACTCCCAGTAGACCCAGCTCAGTCTCTCTATGCGCTCCAGTTCCTTCATTTAAGCCATTTGTCCGGTGGTCTTGTATGAGAATTCCGCAATTTGCCTTAAGGTGTCATCATGAATGTGGCGCACGTCTTGAGGGTCTGGCATGGGCGCCCCCTGGTTTGCGGCCTCGAATGCGGTAAGCAACCGGTCGTACCCGCGGATGAGGGACTGGTTTATCATTACAGAGGGGCCGTTTGCGATGGCCGTATTGCAGACATCGGCTTCATCCGGGTGGAGCATGGCCAGGACACTGCGGCAGAGGCTGGTGGCTATTTTCGCAAATTCCGTTACGCCCGGGTCGCTGTACTCACAAAACGCTTCATATCCGTTAAGAGGCTCAAGCCGCGCTGTGGATTTCTCCAGTGTGTAGCGGAAATCCGGTGTACCCCGGAAAAAAGTCTGCCTGTGGTGGAGGATGTGGGCGGTTACTGCAGGTGTACGCAACAGTTCAAGTTTTCTGAGGAACTCGAAATTCTCTCTAATATCGGCCAGGGTGGAATCGGGATGGAACATTATAAAGCCCAGGGTCGGTTCTATTCCGAAGCGTCTGAGGGTCCTTACGGCACATTCGTTCACCTCTTTGGAAAGGCCCTTCTTGAAGCGGTCGAGGGTTTTTTGGCAGCCGCTCTCTATGCCCAGAAAGACCTCGCGAAGCCCTGCGTTCACCAGCCTTGAAAGGCTATGCTCTTCTATATCGTTGGCGCGGCACTCAATACCGAATCGTATCTTTAATTTGTCCTTTATGATGAGGTCTGCAAGTCGTGAGGTCCTTTCCTTCCCGGCCCTGCCCGGACCGAAGAAGTTGGCATCGGCGAAGTAGAGGTACCGGATACCGCTGTCGTCATACAGTGACCTTATTTCTCCAAAGACACTGCCGGCACTCCTGCCCCTCCATGATGAATCCAGACCGCTGGCATAGGACGGATTGATGTAGCAGAACGTGCAGTGGTTGTAGCACCCGCGGCTGGCAAGTATGTATGTCGCGAGGCCGTGTTCTGCTTCTGCGTTCTGGTGCATGTGGCTGCGGTCAGGGAAGGGGAGACTGTCAAGGTCTGTGAGCAAGGTTCTTTGCCGAGTTTTGACAATATTTGGTGATGGATCGGAATTCTTGACGGCAAATGCAAGCCCGTCTATGGCCGATAACCCTGTATTTTTCCTATTACGCAGGAGTGATTGTGCCAGCTCAAAAAAACTGGTTTCAGGTTCGCCAATTGTAACGGAGTCAATAAATGTGAATTGTTTGCAAATATCTTCATACGAGAATGTGGGATAGAAGCCGTAGAGGTTTATGTGCGTATTCGGGCAACAGTCATGTATGCGGGATAACAGGTCAAAGACGTCGGCCGTCTTGCCCCAGAGATATACCATATGGACGCCAAGTAGTCTTGGCCGTCTTTTTGCGATCTCTCCAAGTGTCCTTTGCATGGACCAGCGCATGAGGTTTGCGTCTATCAGTTCTACGGGGATTTTTTGTGACTTGAGCACGGCGGAGATGTATGGAGTCTGGAGATTTGCGGAGAGCGGGGCGTTTACCACGTCTTGATGCCTGTCGGGGTCATCGGGACGGGGGTGCTCGAGAAGTATGACGGAAGAGGCTTCTGTCTCAGTTATCGTGGACACGCTACCGGGCACAATTGAACTATGTTAGAGGTTGTTGAGCCTTTAGTCTCATTTCTCACAAATTCACCAGTGGTTTGGAGGCATGTTGACAGAAAAATTTTACTTAGCGATGATTTACAAGGCTGCCGTCATGCTTTTCTTTCGGCTTTTTTCCAGATAGGGCTGATAATATTCCTTGACTGTCTTCAGGGAGCAGAGCTTGCCGCACATGGTGCATGTGTCGCCCTCCATGGGGGGCCGGTTCTTTCGGATCTCTCTGGCCCTTTCCTCGGATATCGCAGTGCTGTACTGGGTGTCCCAGTCGAGGTCTCTGCGGGCGATGGACATCTTCATGTCCATGTCTTTAACCTTGTTCTTGAGTTTAACCATATCTCCCACATGGACGGCGACTCTGGCTGCCATCACACCTTCTCTCACGTCGTCCACATTAGGGAGGGCCAGGTGCTCGGGGGGCGTCACGTAGCAGATAAAGTCTGCGCCGTACATGGACGACAGCGCCGCACCTATAGCCGATGAAATATGGTCATAGCCGGGGGCAACATCGGTAGTTATCGGCCCCAGCATGTAGAATGGCGCGTTGTTGCTCAGCCGTTTTTGGAGCAGGACGTTTGTCTCTATCTCGTCTATAGGTATGTGGCCCGGGCCCTCAACGATGCATTGAACCCCCTTCGACTGGGCGTATTCAGCAATCTCTGAGTTAATGATGAGCTCCTGAATCTGGGCCCTGTCGGTTGAATCGTGGATCGCGCCCGCCCTCAGGCCGTTGCCGAGGCTCAGTATGACGTCATGTCGCTTCATTATGTCTATGAGGCGGTCAATCTGCTCATACAGTGGGTTTTCCTTCTGGTTGTGTTCTATCCAGGCGGTAAGGAACGAGCCGCCGCGGCTGACAAGGCCGCCGTAACGATAGCCTTGTTTCTTGAGTCTTTCAAGCACAAGCCGGTTTACCCCGCAGTGTATGGCCATAAAGCCAATGCCCTCTTCAGCCTGCTGCTCGATTATGTCAAAGAGGGCGTTAGGGTCCATCTTCTCCACGGCGCCTCTGTCCCTGATGGCCTCGATGGCCGCCTGATATAGAGGGACGGTACCTACGGTCAGGTTTATGGCGTCAAGCACCCTTCGTCTTATCTCTTTCAGGTCGCCACCCGTTGAGAGTTCCATCAAGGTGTCTGCGCCGTACTTTTCCGCCGTGCGTGCCTTCTCAATCTCCATCTCAACGTCTATAATGTCCGGTGAGGTGCCGATGCTGGCATTGACCTTGGTCCTAAGGCCACTGCCTATTCCAACGACCTTGGATTTCCGGTGTGGGTTGCCGTAGAGGACAATGAGCCCCCTCGCGACGCCTGCTCGTATAAACTCCGGGCAGACATCGTCGTACGTTGCGGCCTCCTCCATCTCGGCAGTAATTTCCCCTTCTCTGGCACGCTCTAACTGTGTTTTCATAATCTTCCCTTAGTCCCGGTTAAACGGGTTCTTGAATCTATGAGCTTGACGACCCCTCCAGGGCCTCGAATTCATGCTGGTATCACCTTTTGCGAGCTTTCCCAGATTCCGTGCAGATTGCACCTCTCCAAGACCTTCAGCGTAGTCTCTTTTTGTACGAATATTGGAACAGTTACGATGGCCGACGGGCTTTGAGGGGTGAACTCTGTCCGAGAGATTAACGTGTTGTCGGCGTAGACCTCTATCCACTGTATCCAGTGGTTCGGGCCCATAACATGAATAATATCACCGACCGTGGCAGTAAGGTATATAGTCTGGTTGGCCTTGACGTAGGAGGGTACGCTTATGAGTGGCGCATGCTTCCTCTCCAGTGGCGTCAGATTATTTGGGTCGCATACGCGGTTTATACACTTGAACAGGTCAACCTTTGTCCCGTGGGCGCCCTCGGCACGTGCGGCGCATTTGGGACACAACGCTGCGCCGGCCTTCATGGCAGATTCACACGAACCACAGGGCTTGGAGGCAAGTGCATCCTTAACCAGGACGCTCGGCCATAGGAGGGCTAAACCAATAACCTTCAAAAACTCCCTTCTCCCCGGGCCCTTCATTTTTCCACTCCTCTAAAACACATACAGGATACCACGCTATTGAAAGGTCAATTTCTGTACGTCTTTTTTTCTTATGAGTTCCACACCCCTGAACATTGTTTTGATCATGAGAAAATCCTCTGATTCCCTTAACAATTCGCCCTTTATAACCGGTGAGTCTTTTGCCTTGAGCTTTATAATGGCCAGCTTCTTGGCGGGCGCCTTGCGCTCGCCGAGGGTAAGTTCCCAAAAGCCCAAAGGCTTGTTCCTGTCGGGAAATAGCGAGTTGAGAAAGGCCGGGCTGTAGGAAAATGCCGGGTCAATATCTGTGTGCTGGACAAACTGGTCTTTCAGTAGATTATTTACGTTAAGGTCGCCCTTGTAGACAGTGGCAAGGATGTTTCCCTCTATATCGTGGCTCCTTAATCCGTATTCAAGTCTCACCTTTTTGCCTTCCAGCAAGCCACTTACGTACCTGTAGGCAGCTTCGGCATCTCCCTCTGTTAACTCCACCCCTTCCATCCTTACCTTGTCTCCGTTATCGAGGAGAATAGTGTTGGCGCTTATCACCCGGGTTACCCTGTGGAGTGTCTTTGGAAATCTGTCAATGATGTTAAAGTCGGAATCAAAGAGCTCAGGCCGTGGGAGGCGCCGTATTTCTCCTGCCCTGGCTGCGGGTATCTCACCTTCCAAAGACCGTCCAGGGGATGCTTGCCCCCGGTCTTCCCCTAGTAGTTGTGACAGGTCATAATCTGCACCTTGCTGGGCACAAACATTGCTTATAGCAGCAAACGAGAGGGTCATAAAAACAAGAATCCTTATACAAGCGAATACCATGGCAGATGTCCTTATTGAGGAGTGCCACCCTTCTTGGCCACTGCACATATTAAAATAAAGCTATTGCTTTGTCAACAACGCATAATTTGCTGAGTCGTTGAATGGCAGTATGGCTGCCGGGTGGTTGGTCTTGGAAGCTAAGCGACTGTGATATAAGGGCGTATGTGTTGGGGGGGGATGGGACGTTAAATGAATTCGTCGTGGGATTTTGGATTAACACCGGCTGGGACGTCCCGTACGAGGACCGCAGAGACAGTGGCTCGGCCCGGTCTGCGATAAGGTCGCAGGGTGAGCGCTGATGTATGGTAGAGGTGTTGAGGGCTGAGGTTACGGACTCGTACAGTTCCCGGGTAAGAAGATAGTTGACTTCCACAACATGCCCTGATACGATACGGCCCTTTTCTGGAAGCTTTGGGTTCGCCACTTAAGGAAACTACAATGGATGTCACAAAGACTCTAAACCCTATTAACTCCTCAATGGAAGAGGTGGAGAGGCGCCTTTTTAGTGATCTTGCCGCCAACAACAAAGAGGTAGGTGAAATAATACTACATGTTAGCAAGCTTCGGGGAAAGAGGTTTAGACCTGCAGTTCTTCTCCTCAGCGGTAAGGTTTGCGGGAAGATAGCGCCACAGCATGTCGACCTTGCCGTTGTAGCGGAATTGATACATATAGCCACCCTAATTCACGATGACGTGATCGACGAGGCCACAATGAGAAGGCACGTCGAGACCGTGGATGCGAAGTGGGGCAGGGAGATATCAATCTTGCTGGGCGATTACATCTGGTCCAGGGGATTTACAATCCTTGCGTCGATGGATTCACAGATTGCCACTTATATCATGTCTCAGACGGTAAACATCATGTGCGAAGGGGAGCTCGTTCAGCTCATAAGGCGGTACGATTTGAGCCTGACGGAAGATGAGTATCTGGACATAATAGAGCGCAAGACCGCCACGCTCTTTGCAACGAGCTGCCGGCTTGGCGCCATGTTTGCCGGTGCAAACCGCAACATGCAGGAAATGTTGAGCAGATACGGTCTTAAGATTGGCATGGCATTCCAGATAGTGGACGATTGCCTTGATATAGTCGGGTGCGAAGATGAGATGGGCAAGTCTCTTTCCAGTGATTTAAGAAAGGGAAAGCTTACGTTGCCCATAATACGTCTGGCGGGACATCTCCCTGAGGCCAGAAGAGAGAGCACGTGCAGTTGGATATTCGAAAATTTTAACGATCAAAACCGCAGTGCGGTGATGGATATACTCACGGAACACGACGCTGTTGAGTACGCCATGAACAGGGCCAATGCTTATGTGCGAGAGGCGCAGGATGAAATTTCTTCGCTGCCGGAGTCTGAGAGCAAAACAGCGCTTATGGAACTGGCCGACTCCGTTGTGAGCAGGACTAAATAGAGAGAGACGTGTTTGCATACGGCATGAGGCCGGGCGTCAACCACAAGGTTTGTCATCAAGTACCCTACCAGAGACGGACGTTCCACGTGGACGTCGACACCACAGCAAAATAATGCGACCTGAGTAATAATGACACAACCAGTTAGTAGTTTTCTTTTTGCGGCATTCCCCAGACCACCCAAAATAGCCCGCAAATTGTCTTTGCGTCGGTTATCTCACCCTTCCTGATCTTTTCGATGGCCTGCACGAGTTTCATCTTTACGACGTCAATACCTTCTTCGGGCGTGTGGTCAATCTTTGTAAGATTTGTTGCCGTGTAGAGGTGCATAAGTTCGCTCGTCACACCGGGGGAGGTATAGAACTGCCCCAGCTTTTCCATCCTCTTTGAAATAAGACCTACTTCCTCTTCCAGCTCGCGTGCCGCACATTGCTCGGGGTTTTCCCCCTTCTCGAGAGTGCCTGCAGGTATCTCGTAAAGCTCGGTGCCGACAGCGTAGCGGTATTGTTTTACCAGGAAAACATCCCCCTCCTTTGTTACAGGCACAATGGCTACGGCACCAGGGTGGATTACAACCTCCCTGAAGGTCCGACGACCGCTCGGAAGTTCCACCTCGTCCCTGTGGAGGCGCAGTCTCCGTCCACTGTATACCAGTTCACTTTGGAGGGTC
>JAZGAY010000244.1:0-2990 GCA_036475985.1 Candidatus Brocadiales bacterium | reverse complement strand
AATTATCTGCCGCGACTACTGGAGCATACCGTGTCATACGGTGGAACGGAACTCGCCACAGGTTTGAGTGACCGTCTTAAAGAGCTATACCCGCAGCCGGCCGGGATGTATATGGAAAAAACCGCGGGTGGTTACAGGGCGTATCTTAGCAGGTTCGGCTTCAACACCACCTGGACCTCTGCCAACGGCGTGGAGTGGGCGCAGGAATCGACAATGAACTACGTCTACACGCGGCAGGGAGACGGAATATGGAGCACGGCGGTATTATCGCTGGGGAGGAAGGTATGAAGGGGAAGTACACGGTTGTGGTGAACATCTGAGGGCTTGTCTTTTCGAGGTAAAAATGGGAATTTTAGACCAATCGCTTTTACAGATAAACTACCGCAGTCCGGTGTACCTGGACGGCAGGCTGTTTTTCATAAAAGAGCAGCAGATGGACGTGGAGTGGTTTCAGCAGGAGGCGGACAACTGGAGCATGTATGCACACCTGAGGCCGCTCAGGCTGGCCGATGACCCGGACAACTGGGTACCCATAAAATCAACGGTCTCTTACAGTAATATTAACGACCCATCAGGCTTCGCGGCCCACTATACCCTGACCTGGATGGAAAAGCAGAGCGTACCAAGGGCCAAAGTAAGCCTTGAGGCCGTCTACGCCGCAAGCATGGCTCTGGGGCTGGTGCCGGGGCTTTTCATGAGAGAGCTCTTTAAGGCGAGCGTCGCTGCCCTGTGGGTCGGTATCCCCAACTGGGTGGAGGAGGTATGGTCCTTCGAGTGGACGCCGGGTATGGGCGACGGCCTTGCGCGCACACTGCCCTCCGTGGAAAGACAGACGCAGCTATACGTCGACTTTATCATGGAGGAGGGTCTTATATGATGAAGATACTGTACATCTCGTCCCTTAGAAACGCCTGCACCTATTACAGGTGCACGCTGCCGGCCCGCCACCTGCATAAAAAGGGGCTTGCCGAGACACGTATCGTCTCGGGGATTGCAAAGGAGTATATAGACTGGGCCGACCTGGTTGTCCTCCAGCGTGTGGTCGGCGATATTATGTATCATGCGGTCCGGTACGCCCGGCTTGAGGGGAAGAAGGTGGTGTATGAACTGGACGACAATATATTCAAATACCCCGACAGCGTGGAGTATGTAAGGAAGGGCGTTCAGGCGGAGACGTTAAGTGCCCTGCGGATTATACGCAGCGTGGACGCGGTGACCACCTCTACGGATGCCATCGCCGGGACGCTCAGGGAGCTCACCGACACGCCGGTCTACGTCCTGCCGAACCAGATAGATTTTGCCGACGTCGAGCGCATGAACTTCTCCGCCGGGAAACAGCTCTCCATAGGCTGGGCCGGCGGCCACTATCATGTCCAGGATCTGGGGCTCGTTGAGGCTGCCCTGGAGAGTGTTTTGCAGAAATACCCGGAGGTCGTCCTCATCATGTACGGGGCCTGCCCGAAGGGGCTTTATGAGAGGAATAAGACCCGGATTTTCCTGCAGCAGTTTATGCCGGTAGAGGAGTTTCACTTCTGGATGGCGTCGTTCAGGTTTGATATAGGGATCGCGCCGCTCTACAAGGTGGAGTTTGCGAAGTCCCGGTCCAATCTGCGGCTATTACAGTATGCGGCCATGAAGATTCCTGTAGTCGCGAGCAATTTCGGCGAGTACGGCAGAGCGCTGGGTAACGGCCTTGCGGGCCTTCTGGCCGAAGACGACCAGTGGGTCGACAAGATTAGTCATCTGATAGAGCACGCGGATGAGAGGAAAAGGCTGGCAGAGGCGGCACACGGCTACGTCAGAGAGAATTACGATATTGAGAAGAACATTGGACGCTGGTCCGCCGCTTACGAGGAGGTCATGACGGGATGAAGAGATGTGAGGTGCGGGTCCTGGAGGAGATACGCCGCATAGCGGAGCAGACAGTGAGGCTTTCTGAGAAGGTGGCGCGGGCAGACGAACGCGTGGGAAGCTTCGAGGACAAGTTTGTCATATTCTTGAGGGACCACAATGACCTTATCAGCCTCAAGACACAGTGGAAGTTCCTGGCCGGGCTATCGGCCTTCTTCGGGTCGGCCTTTGTCACAATGCTGGTGCACTATTTAAGAAAGGCGATGTAGACACTTTGCCCGATTTTCAACATGATTAGCATAATATTAACGACATATAACCGCGCCGAGTTTCTCAGGGATTCGCTCCGGACTCTGGCCGAGCAGGATTACACGGGCACCACACAGCTCATACTGTGCGATGACGGTTCTACCGACAGGACGCCTGAGATTGCCGAGATTTTCAGGGGAGATTTCGACGATTTCCAGATAATTCGCGAAAACCCCACTCGGGAGCAGCGACTGCACGAGGTGCGCTACGTGAAGCTGATTAACAAGGCCCTTCCGCTGTGCAGCGAGAAGTACATTACCTATGCTACCGATGACGACCTGTATCACCCCCTTCGGAACCGGACCATGGTCGAGTTCCTTGAGACACACCCGCAGGTGTTTCTCGCCTATCATTATATGAAGCTCTACAGGGTATCGAGAGAGAAGCAGTACCTGGAGGCAATCTGGGACCTGTCGCACGAGTGGTCGCCAGGTCTAAGGTACTGGGTCGAGAACATCTGGAACTACATTGACCACTCATCTATAGTGCATCGTAACCTGTTTGCAGACAACATAATGTGGGATGACGACCCTCGTTATTTGAGGTGCGGCGACTGGGGTTTCCTGAAACGGGCACTTGCTGCCGGCAGGGAATTTGCCCACGTGCCGGAATATCTGGCAACCGGCAGGAAGATCGAGGGTATGAGCGTCCACTTCGACGGTGTGGAGAGGTACGAACAGACGGTGAAAGATGGCGGCACGGAGAGGAAGACGGTTGAGAAAACGGGGTTGGGGTGTTATCCTTGAGATAGGAAGAAAGAAGGGCCGCCTTACGAGCCGGCGGGTACCGCTTCTGTTTTGACCAGGAAAGGAGGCCTTAGCACGATGGAG
>JAZGAY010000243.1:0-7450 GCA_036475985.1 Candidatus Brocadiales bacterium | reverse complement strand
TTGGGATATTTGCCCTGTGCCTGGCGCTCGCCTACTGTTTTGTGGAGCTGTATACTTAAGCGGGGTAACGTCTTTTCGGTCAAAATTTTTGTTAGTGTTTAATGGACAACAGCTTATGCAACCTCTTGGAGGAGGGGTCAAACCATTAATAAACTCGGCTTATGATGATACCCCTCTCAATCGATAAACTGTTGTCGTATAAAAGTGTCGGTATTATGAAGGACCCGGTTGATGTAGTGGTAGTGGTAGTGGTAGTGGCAGGGGGTCGTGGGCCTTTTGTGCTGTAGCTGTGTCTGCGACCCCTAATACTTGATGGCGAAGGTAAGGATAGTAATATGGTTCCGGGCCATCGTGGCCTGAGAACTGGGAATTCAATAACATTTCTGGAGAAAAAAGGATGGTGTTGTTGGTAGAGGACGCGATGTCCGGCTCAGAGCGGCTGAAATCTGCCCTGGAGGCAAGGAACCTCGAGGTGCTCCATACCACAAACGGAATGGACGCACTGGCCCTGACCAGGGAAAAACGGCCGCATCTTGTTGTCCTTAACACCATGACACAGAAGATGAACGGCTATCAATTGTGCAGGCTCTTAAAGTTTGACAGCAGGTTCAGTCATATTCCGGTCATTATCATCAGTTCCAGGACGGGGGAGGCCGACAGGGAACTGGGTATGGCCTGCGGCGGAAATGAATACATTTCAAAGCCTTATGACGTAAACAAGTTAATAGGCGTAATAGAGGGATATCTCGGCAGTTCTAATTGAGAGTGGTGGAGTGAGTTATGCCTACATATAAGTATAGAGCCAGGGACGTCAGTGGCAAGGCCGTTGTGGGCCTGCTGGAGGCCGGCGGTACGGACGTTGCCGTGATTCGGCTTAGCGAGATGGGCTATGTACCCGTTGCCCTGAAAGAAACAAGGGCCAAGAGTAATGGGTTTTTGCGGAACCTCTTTAAGCGCAAGGTCGGTGCCAAGGACCTTATAGTCTTCAACCGCCAGCTTGCCACCCTTTTTGCCGCGGGAATCACCCTGCTTAAGGCCGTACAGACCCTGGCGAAGCAGGTAAGGAACAAGAAATTCAAGGAAGTACTCGGGCAGATCTCGACAGACATACAGTCAGGAAGCTCGTTTTCCGATTCTCTGGCCAGGCATCCCGACACCTTTCCTCCTCTATACATAGAGATGGTTCGTGCGGGCGAGGCCTCTGGTACCCTGGAGGATATCCTCAAGAGGCTTGCAGCCCTTACCGAGCACGAGGCGGAGACAAAGGCCAAGATAAAGGCCGCTACCAGATACCCGAAGATAGTGGTGGGAGCCCTTCTCATTGCCGTTTGCATATTGATGTACCTTGTGGTGCCCAGTTTTATAGAGATATTCAAGGAGGTGGAGCTGGAACTCCCACTTGCCACCAGAATGCTTGTACTCGCCAACGACATGTTCGTAGAGTACTGGTACATTCTTCTTGCGGTAGTGGCGGGCAGTTATTTTGCCTTCAGGGGTTTTGCCAGTACCCCGTGGGGAAAACGGCAGCTGGACAAGTTGAGTATAACCGTGCCGGTATTCGGTCCCCTGTTTCTCAAGATTGCCATGTCCAGGTTTGCCAGGACTATGGCCACCCTGAATAAGAGCGGGCTGCCGATATTGAAGAATCTGGAGAAATGCTCGTTCATAGTCGGAAACATCATCATCGCGGAAGAGATCAACAAAATGAGAGACAGTGTCCGGGAGGGCAGGGGCCTTACCGACGCGCTGAAAGGGAGCAAGTACTTTACTCCCATGGTGGTACAGATGATGGCCGCCGGGGAGGAGTCAGGGGAACTTGACGAGATGCTCATGAAGGTCTCGGAGTATTACGATTCGGAGGTGGACTATACAATAAAGAACCTCTCCAGCCTGATTGAGCCTATTCTCCTGGGATTTCTGGGGATGGGGGTGCTTTTCCTGATGTTGGCGATATTCCTGCCCATGTGGGACTTGACCAAGATGGCGCAGCAGTAAGGGTTTTTTGGGGGTCTTTGACAGGAGGTGTAGGAACGTCTAAAAGTTGGAGTAAGAGTCGGCGCAATTTTGTTTTACCGGCCTGGTTTATTTTGAATCAAAGGCAAAAAGGAGAAAAGTCATGTTATTAAGGCTGAGACGTGAAAAAAAAGGTTTCACACTCATCGAACTCATTATGGTGATTGTCATCCTTGGTATCGTAGCGGCGGTCGCCGTACCCAAGTTCTTATCACTTAAGAGTTCGGCAACAGACGGGGTCGTCCGAGGGGTACACGGTGCAATGCAGGGTACTATCCAGCAGCTTCAGGCACAGTTTCTTCTTGACGACATCACAAGTTATGCTGCGACTGATGTGGTGAGCAACACTACGATGCAGGGTGCGACCTTGGCCTCAAGTGGTACAAGCATTACTGCGACGATTAAGGGTAAGACCTATATCTGGACCTTTACGGCGGGTTCGGGAGACGCAGCAGCCATGATTGTATTGGGCGCTACCGGGACGGGGAGTACGTCCAACCTTGGGGACATTATGTAGTGCCTGTGCTCCTGTTTCTGCCGTGATTTTTTTGGTACGTGCTTGATTTAACGGCAAGGTCCAACCAGGCCCTTAACAGCGTGGGTTTGGAGGGAAGTTGCAGGCACAAAAGCGCTGGCCAGTATGGGGGGGGCGGATGGGTAAAGGGACTTGTTAGCCTTCAATAGAAGTCCAAGGCCTTTACTTTTCCGGATAGGGTTCGGTTTGCCCGGACCCCCCCCGGGATAAGTTTTATGTAGGGGGTCATGTTGATGAAGTATGAAGGCGGCTTTACGCTTATAGAACTCGTTATGGTCGTGGCCATTCTGGGGTTGGTGGGTATTGCTATTGTACCCAGGTTCAATGCTGCCGGTACGAACGTCAGCGTTGTAGCCAGACAGATACAGTCAGATATCCGTTATACCCAGGAAATTGCCATGAGCAAGTTCAAGGCGAAGAGCGTCACCTTTACCCCTGATCAGGGAGACTACAGTCTCTCCCCTTCCGACCCTACAGATCCCCCGGCCACGCGGCTCAGGATGCCTACGAAATCGGGTGTCTCAATAGAGAGCACCAGCAACGGTTCCAGTTCCATAACCGTTACTTTTAACTCCCTGGGCGAGCCTACTGCCGGCGCCGGTGGGTGGGTGAGACTTAGCGGCGGAGGTTTGACGAAGACGGTGTCTGTAGAGGCGAGGACAGGGAGGGCCATTATACAATAATGTCTTATGGCAAGATATCGGACGAATGTAGCTAATGCCGGCTGCGCCATTCTGAGAGAGAAGGTGGCCTCGGTTATGGGATTTACGCTGCTGGAACTCATTTTGGTGATAGCCATAGCGGCCATCATCTTACCGAGCGTCTTGATACCTTTTAGCGCAGGTGTCAGGCGGGGCGGCAAGCCGGAGATATACGCTGTGGCGACGTATCTGGCCCAGGAGAGGATGGAACTGCTCAGGGCATCAGACTTTGGCAGCCTGACCCCTGTCGGCAGTTGGATTAGTGAGACGCCGATAACCTTAAACGGACGGTCCTATAGCAGGAGCTACATTATTCAGTATGCCGACTCAAGCATGCAGACCGATGATGACGACGATGCCGACGGCATTGACGACGACGGTGACGGTATAAATCCTTCACAGACATACAAGAGGATAACGGTTACGGTGAGCAACGGCGAGATATCGGACACAACCTTAACGACTGGAAGGGTGAACCTGTAATGACGGCTATGAGCAGGGCCAACAGGAATTGCGGTTTTACGCTTGTAGAGCTGATAGTGGTCATAGTCCTTGCCTCTATACTGGGCATCTTCACCTTTCAGTATCTGACGAGCGGCATGCGGACCTTCAAGACCCTTAGCACGAGGAAGGTGAAGTGCGACGACGCCACCCTGGCCCTGGGCAGAATGAGCAGGGAGATAAGGGATGCCAAGCTCAGCACTGTCTCCATTGCAGATCCGAGCACGCTGACTTTCACGAGGAAGAACACCGACAATATGCAAGACCCCTCTTCCGTGGTCACCTTTACGCTGGATTCCGCTTCCGGGGAACTGAGGCGGCAGAGTGCGGCGGGGACTTCCGTCCTGGCCAAGAACGTCCAGAGCTTCACCGCAAGTTCAGCGGCCGACGGGACAATTTCGCTGGCCATAACGTTTTCTTCTTCCTCCGGAGGCTTGCAGTGGCAGACCGTCGTATTCCCGAGGAACTCATGACTATCAAGCACTTTAACCGAACACTGTCGGAGTGCGGCTACTACGGCATAGGTCTATTAAAGATGGCAAAATGTGCAGGTAACGTATCAGCGTTTCTGAAGAAAAATGATGGGATGTCCCTGGTGGTCATTACGGCGATATTGGCCATACTGGTCGCTGTGGGTGCAGTCTTTACCTCTATGATGGGTAGGTGGCAGACCTCTGCCACCATAACGATAGCCTCCGAAAAGGCCCTCTACCTGGCCGAGCTGTATGCGCAGCTGGGTCTTGTGTACCTCAAGGACGGTGTCGTCTACAACGGTACCACAAGCTGTCAGACCAGCACCACTATTGCAGACATATCCAGTACAGAAAAGGGCGCCTACGGGGTATGCGGGCCTGATGTCACGGGAGTACCCGACCTGTTTAGGATAAAGGCAATAGGTGTGGTGGGTGTGGGCCTGTCACCGCCGTATACGTGGTGGGACCAATCCAGTTGTGATTTTATCGTCCCGGCCGCTGATTTGTTAAAGGTCAGGGCTATGAGAAAGATCGAGGTCGACGCTTACAAGACGGGTAGCAGCATCGACATACCGGCTAAGACATACGTAGAGGGAACCATTACCGGCAACCCGGATTTTGAGATATCCGACCAGCTTGGTAATTCCGTTACCTATGACTCCGTTGGAAACGTTATAGAAGGTAGCCCCACGGGTCTGGTAAGCGACACCGTTCCCGTGGACGCGGACACCCTCTTTGGCGTCCTGAAGGAGATGGCCATCTGTCAGAACGACGCCTGCGGGAACCATTACTATCCCAGTCCGGGAACTGGTGTCAGCTGGGGACCTTCAGAGAACGGCTGGCCCTGCGACGAGAACAATACGACGGGGACCTTCTATTACCACGACGATGCGGACGATACAAAGGACATTCCTAACGTGATTTATGTAAACGGCGACTTTACCTTAAGCGGCAATTCAACCGTTAACGGCATATTCGCTATGGAAGGGGATGATTTTGACCTGGGGGGAATGGGCACCCTTAACGGCATAATAGTATTCAGGAGTGACGGAACGTTAAAGGGCGGTGGCGCCCCCTCTACGACAGAGGCCGCGGGTGTAATCGCCTACGGTAGCCTTTCCGGGTCGGGGACTAACACAGACGTGCAGCTGGTCACGCCCTACTATGACTCTCTGGACAATATTGCCACCAGTGAAATAGCAATAGCTTCTTGGAAAGAAGAGATATCTTCGTGAAACGGTACTGACCCTTATTAGGGGAGTCGATACATGTTTGGTCAAGGTATTTTATCGGGTCAAAAAGGCAAGAGGGCGCCGTTCCTGGGTCTGGACATCGGCAGCTACTCAATAAAGGCCCTGAAGTTTGGTCTCACGAAGGAAGGTCCGGTTATAGAAGACCTTGCGGAGATGGAGATACCCCTTGATGTAAGACAGTTAGGAAGGGACCCGGAGGCACTGGCGAAGGCGGTTAGGACTTGTCTTGAGGACGGGGGTATTGATACAAAAGGCGTTGTAATAATTATGATAACCGGGGCAAACGCCTTTATAAGACGTATAACAATGCCCCCGATGCCTCTGGAGGAGCTTGAGGCGGCCATACCGTTTGTCGCCGCAAAGTTTGTCCCCTTCCCCATAGAGCAGGCGGCCCTGGACTATACTCTCGTCGGCGAAAAGGAGGAGGACGGCGTAATGAAACAGGACATCCTCCTTGTGGCGACACCGCGAGATATATTGGAGCGGGAGATTGGCGTTACGCAGGCAATGGGGCTTAAGCCGATAGCTGCGACCGTCGCCCCCATAGCCCTGTGGAACTCCTTTCAGCTCAGTGAGTCAGGCACAGAGGGCAGGGTTATAGCCCAGCTGGACATAGGCTACGAGAGGAGCAGCATTTGCTTCTTTAACGAGGGCCTGTTGGAATTTGCCAGGACGGTGAACGTGGGCGGCAACGACATTACAAAGTCCCTGATGTCGGCGGCGTTGCTGGGGGGTGAGGAGGGCAAACGTACCCTGACCTATGAAGAGGCGGAGGCCATAAAATTTGAGCACGGGTTCCCTCCCGCCGGGAAGGAAGGTACCACAAAAGAGGGTGTGGCACTCTCCCAGGTCTCCATGCTGACGAGACCGGTCTTGGAAAAGCTCTTGAATGAAATAAGGATGAGTTTTGATTTCTACAGTACGAAGTTTCACGCGCCCAAATCGGAGAAGGTAGTTCTCTCCGGTGGAGGTGCGTTGTTGAAGGGCCTTAAGGACTTTCTGGCCGGTGAGCTGGGGATGGAAGTGGAGCTGGCCGCCCCTTTCCGCAAGGTGCGCTTTGCAGATGGACTTTCCAAAGAGGGTGTGAAGGCCGTTTCTCCGGCCTTTGCCATGGTGTTTGGACTGGCGGCATGGGAAGTCGGCGATATGAGCCTTCTTCCTCGAATTAGGGCCAAGAGGGACCGCAACCTCGTTGTGACCTTCGTAGCGCTGGGGATGGCGACCACTCTGGTAATGTTTTACTTTTACTGGGGGATACACGACGAGAAGAGGGTTTATGAGGTTGAACTGCAAAATAAGATGTCCCAGCTGGCGGAATTCACCCGTATGAGCGTAAGTACACGGGCGCATAAGCTCATTAAAAGGAGAAACGAGCTCATGGCGAAAATAAACGCCTTTCCCCGTGAGCTTAGAGGGAGTATCGACAGCGCAAGGGTCCTGAAAGAGCTTAGGCTCTCTATGCCGGGTAACGTTAGCCTGAGAGAGGTTGAGATTTCACCCATTAAGGAGGTGTCGAAAATGGGCGGGGGAAAGAAGGGGGTAAATGTAAGGGGAACGGCGTTTGCCATAGATGAAAGAGGCCCGACCGTGGCCGATTTCATGTACGCCCTGGAAAGTTCACCCGTCTTTGATAAGGTGCGTCTACTCTACATGGAGGAAGACGAGGGGTTTACCGTGGGGGGGTCAAAATTCCATTTGGGCCTTCGATGTAGCACCCCTGTAGGAGGTTAAGACCTTGGACTTCAGTCTGAGCATCAGCAAATTAGATAAGAAACAGTACTTTCTGATAGGTATCACCGCTTCGATTGCCGTGCTGGCAGTGTTTTATTGGTTTTATTATGAGCCTTCGCAGCAGGCAATAGCGGCGCTTCGTCAGGAGATCGCAACCAGGAATACAGAAATGAACACCACACTGACCAACGCCACTTTGATTAATAAGCTGGAAAAAAGGGTGCCGGAACTCGAGGAGCAGAT
>JAZGAY010000242.1:0-4835 GCA_036475985.1 Candidatus Brocadiales bacterium | reverse complement strand
TAGACCACAAGCACCGTACCCAGGGCGGAGAGTGCCGAGGGCAGCCTGAGCGTAAATTCCGTTATGTCCCCGCTCGGCATGCTTAAAGTGGCTATCATCCAGAAATAGAGCGGTGGCTTGTTATAGTACAGCTCGCCGTTAAAATATGGCACGAACCAGTTACCGTTGAGGAGTATATCCCTTGCCACCGCTGCGTAGAGTGTCTCACGGCCGCACCATAGGTCTCTCCCCCCCAGGTAGGGGATGTATAGTATCAGGCATAGGAGTGTCAGGAATACGGGGAAAGAGCGTTCCTTATACATTTGATTCCTTATCTAAATATTTTGTCATACGGCCTCGTTTGTTAATTGTAGAAGTGGCACCTTAGCCGTTACCCGGCCGGTTGGAAGCCAATATTAGTTCAGTGCCACCCTTACCCTCCAGTCTGGCTACAACTGTGACGAAAGCACTTAGCTCGTTAAAATGCTCAGACGGTATCAGACAATAGACCCTTTCATTCAATGACAGAAATCCGAGAGCATCTTCTTTCTTGTGAAATATCCTGGGATACGTCTTGGTGTAAAAGGGGTATGAGGGCCTAAAATTTTTGTATACGGCCCATGTGGCGCCGGGCTCCATAGAGTTCACGATGTTTTGGCAGAGGGCCTTCTCCGAATTTTTTTCATTCTCTTTTGGTAAAAAAAACTGATAGCGACTTACCCCAAAAACGATGAGCATCAAGAATATGGTCCCGAAGATGAGATGGAACTGACTGGCCCGCAGGGCAAAGTACATTCCGGTAACAAGAAATACGGCACTTAAAGCAAGAGATACGTTCGGATGCGGAAGTTGGTGGGACTCCATCAGGGTTATCCCTAAACCCACGATCGCACCCAGTAGCAGGACGGGAAAAGTTTTTATGGCGGGCCATGTGGACATGGGTACACTCTTTGTCAGGTAGCTGTCTACGGGAACAGCCGCAAGAAGTGCTATGGCGGGGTAGAGTAACAACAAATATCTGCTGTGTTTGCCGGGAATTATAGTGAGGACCAACAGTACTACCACAAACCATATTAATGGCAATCTCAGCCCCTCCACGTTGTTTTTATAAAACGAGTATATGGCTACGGGGATGAGTAGCGCTGCGGGCCCGAACCCGACCCCTAACAATATCTGCACGTAATAGAAAAGACCTTCTTTACTGATACGTCCCGTTGCGTATTCTCTTATCCATCCCAGCATATGATATAGATAGTCTTTTCCTTCTTGCATGTACGCAGGCACCAGCCAGGCCATAATGGTCGCAACGAAAATGCATGCGCCGAGGACTATCCCGTGTTCCTCTATGAAAGTAGTATGTTTTTTTGTGGAATAGAGATACAAAGAGATTGTCAACGCTATTATCAGTGGTCCCAAAGGCCCTTTTGTCAGTGCTGTCAGGGCGGCAAAGAACCAGCCCAGGAGGTAATAGTTGTTCTTGGAGTGGGAGAAAGCGACGTAAAATGCTGCAAGGCTGGCTGTGGTAAAGAGTGCAAGGGGCATATCTATGCGTACCATACAAGCAGACTTATAAAAATTGGGCGACGAGGCGAGTATCAGTGCGGCGAGCAGGCCCACCCGCCGGCCGAAGATGTCCTTCCCCAGGAGGTAAACGATCAGTACCATGCCCAGGGCGCTGAGGGCAGACGGCAGCCTTGCGGTAAACTCGGTGACGTCACCGGCGGGAATGCTCACCAATGCGATGAGCCATGGGTAGAGGGGAGGTTTTATAGTGTAAACCTCGCCGTTATAGTGGGGTACGAGCCAGTGTCCGTCCGCTAAGGCCTCTCTGGCCACTTCGGCATACTGTGGCTCAACACTTCCCCAAAGGTCTCTGTTACCCAGACAAGGGAGGTATAAGAGAAGGCACAGGAGGGTCAATACGGAGAGCCATGGAAGTTCTTCCCTAAGAAGTCCTTTCATCCAGCTCCTCTATTATCTCATAGTCAATATGCCTGCTGTGCATCCACTTGACCGCCAGCAGGTCTACTATATACCCGAACAGCCGGTTTCTGATGTTGTATTTGGACTTCCCATGTATCCTTGGATAATGAGTTATATTGACCTCTGTCACGCTGAAACCCTCCATCCGGCAGATGGTTGGATAAAAACGGTGGAGGCCCTTAAACAGTTTTATCTTTTTGGCTACGTCCCTTTTCATGGCCCTCAGCGGCGAGCCCGCGTCCATCGCGTTATCGCCTATAAGCAGCCTCCTGGCGAAATTGCCACACCAGGAGAACATTTTTCTTATCGTGTCATCTTGTCTCTTTGTACGTCGACCCCAGGCCACGTCGTAGTCTTTGAGTTTTTCGAGTAATCTGGGTATGTCCTTTGGTTCACTCTGTAAGTCCGCATCCATGGTGACGACAACCTCGCCCCTTGCAGCGCTGAATCCGGCAGCTAGAGCTCCGGATTCACCGCAATTTTTCTTGAAATGTAGTACCCTTACAAACGGGTTGTTGGCATTGATGTCTCTTAGAATTTCAAAGCTGCCGTCCGTACTGGCGTCATCTACAAAGATAATTTCGTAGGAATCTCCTATGTCTTCAAGGACTGCACGGAGCCTGGAGTGGAGTTCCTCGAGGTTATCCTCTTCATTATGCAGAGGCAGCACAACGGATATTTTTTTTGCGCTATTCACGTAATACCGGGAAAACTCCTTTTTTGAACTACTTTACGTGCTGTTTTAGAGCGTCCACAACCGTTTCGATCTGCTCGTTCGTCATCTCTGGGTATAGTGGCAGACTCAGGACTTCCGATGCCGCCTCCTCCGCCTTGGGGAATGAACCTTTCCCCAGACCGAGGTAGGCAAGGGCCGGCTGGAGGTGTAAGGGAATCGGATAGTGTATGCCAGTGTCGATATTTTCTTCCTTCAGCTTTTTTCTCAATGGGTCTCTGTCCTTTACCCTTACGGCATACACATGGTACACAGACTTGACCTCATCCAGTACCTTTGGTGTAGTCACGTTTTTCACAGACGACAACAGTTTGTCGTAGTGTTGGGCGTGTTGGCGTCGTTTCTCGTTCCATTCGTCAAGGTATTTTAGCTTCACGGAGAGTATGGCGGCCTGAAGTGCATCAAGCCTGCTGTTATACCCCTCTATTTCATGGCAATATTTTTCGTGCCGTCCGTGGTTTCTTAGCATGCGTATCTTGTTGGCGATACGTTCGTCGTTTGTAACCACCGCCCCCCCATCACCATAGGCGCCAAGGTTTTTTGAGGGATAGAAGCTGAAGCATGCGACGTTCCCTATTGTGCCGACCCTCTGGCCCTTGTACTCAGCCCCGTGGGCCTGGGCGGCGTCCTCTACTAACATTAGATTGTGAGCCTGGCACAGCTCTTTTAATTCATCCATTTGTGCAGGTTGACCGTAGAGGTGGACGGGCATTATAGCCCTAGTTTTTTTGGTAATCTTTTTCTTTACCTCAGCGGGGTCTATGTTAAACGTCTCGGGTTTTATGTCGGCGAAGACGGCGTTTGCCCCTGAAAGAGTTACGGCCTCCGCGGTTGGAAATGCCGTATTAGGTACCGTGATAACCTCGTCGCCGGGGCCGATGCCAAGTGCTTTGAGGGCGAGTACCAAGGCGTCCGTACCGCTTGCCACGCCGATTGCGAAACGGGTGTCGCAGAATTTGGCAAAACTACCCTCAAACCCCTTTACGTGTTTGCCCAGGACAAAAGCGCTGTTTTCTATAACGTTCTTCATTGCAGACCACACCTCTTCGCGTATGGTCTGATACTGGGCATCAAGGTCTACCAGTCGTATCTTTTCCGCAGTAGCTGTCTTCTCCATCTTGTTCCCTTCGGAAATCATTTTTCTATAGTGATTCTTTCACCACCCCTTTTGAGCGATTCCTGTGCCGTTTCAAGGACCTTTACGACCCGCAGGCCGTTCTGGCCGTCGGTAAGCGGCCTCAGACCCTTTTCGATACAGTCCACAAAGTGTTTGCATTCCATATGAAGTGGTTCGTAGTCTTCCAGCTCGGGAATCATCACTTCTCCCTGTTTCTTTACGTATTTGTCCTTTTTTTGGTCAAAGCCATCGGCGCAGAGTTCGTTCCTTATTACCTTTATTTTGCCGTCGGGACTGAGTTCGTCGTAGACTATCATATTCTTACTGCCAACTATCGTAGTGCATCTTATTCTTTTTGGGCTTAACCAGCTTACGTGAATTTCTGCATTTATCCCGGAGGGGAAGTCCACGGCCATGTGCACGACGTCTTCGACACCTTCCTGCAGATAGCTGTACCCGCGTGCGCTTACAGACAGTGGCTCCTGTCCGAGCCAGTATAGCATTATTGATATATCATGAGGGGCTATATTCCACATGGCGTTTACGTCTGCCTTAACCGTGCCGAGGTCTGTCCTCTCTGAGTATAGATAATATATGTCTCCAAGCGCCCCTGAATTTATGATTTCCTTTGCCTTCTTTACGGCGGCATTATATTCGAAGACGTGTCCCACCATGAGAACGAGCTTGCGCTCTTCGGCCAGGCGTATCAACTCTCTACACTCGGCGCTAGTAATTGCCAGTGGCTTTTCGACGAAAGCGTGCTTCCCGCTGAGCAGGACGTTCTTCGTTATCTCGTAGTGAAAGGCGGGCTGAACTACAATTGCCACACCGTCTATGCCGTCATCGTTCAGGACCTCCGTGTAGTCTCCAATGAATCTCAAATCGGGGTAGGTCTTTGCTATAATGGCGCGTCGTGCATCGCTCCGTTCGCACACGGCCTGCAACAGAGCAGGATCTATTTTAAGGAAATTCCGTATCAGGTTCGGACCCCAATAGCCTGTTCCTATTAATGCCAGTTTAGTC
>JAZGAY010000241.1:0-3408 GCA_036475985.1 Candidatus Brocadiales bacterium | reverse complement strand
TGCAGGTAGACCAGGTATATCAGCCAGGTTATAAGTGACCAGGTCTCTTTCGGGTCCCATGACCAGTACGTGCCCCATGCCTTGTTGGCCCATACTGCGCCGGTGACCATTCCCAGAGTCAGGAACGGGAAACCGAAGGCGACGATCTTGTATGAAAGTTTGCCGAAGTCTATACCAGATGCGGCGGCCACTATGGTGCCGCTGGGCCTTGTCCGTCCCACAAGATAGAGGATGGCGGTGAGGAACGATATACCCAGGGCGGCATAACCGATAAAATATGTAATGACGTGCACGGTGAGCCAGTTACTCTGCAGCGCGGGCATAAGGGGTCTTATGGTCTCGTCGGAAGTAGACGCGTATAAGAGCAGGAGCATTATCATCACCGCCGCCAGCGCGCCCACTATCCTCAGGCTGTACATATACTCAAGGACCAGATACACAAAACCGACCGACCAGGCGTAAAAGATAAGCGACTCGTAGAGATTGGAAAAGGGCGCATGGCCTGCTTCCACCCACCTGTTCATCACAAGCACGGTGTTCAGGGCAAAGCCGATGACGAATATTGCAAGCGCTGCCTTGCGGAGTATTTCCGGTTTCCATACCTCTTTCATTACATAGGCGACGGAAACCACCATAAAGGCCACAAGGGTTAGATTAATCGTTACGTATCCCATCCTATTTTTCCTCCTCCGCCTTTACCGCCCGTATTCTTCGCCTCACAAGCGGTTTCAGGTAGAATATGAAGATAATACCAAAACACAGGGTTGTAAAGCCAGTATATACCAAAAAAACGCCAGGGTCACGAGCAACCTGAATACCTGAAATCTTGGGGTTTTCCGGGTCGTAGCTTGACTGGTAAAAGGCGAAGCCGCCGTATTTCAGGGGGTCATTGACCTCGATGGTCTTTTCCATAACGACCTCACCCTCTACAATTACCCTGAGCGTGCTCTTCCAGTCCTTGATATTCTCTCCAAATTGCTTGTAAAGTAAAAAGAAGTTTCCGTCCGGGTAAGCGGTGGGGTTTGGCGCATCGGCAAAGACCCAGTCCTCGAACTTACCTGCAGGTCCGGAAATCTCAATCTGAACGGCGGGTTTCTTGAGCTCGTCCGAGCGGTTCACCACGGACTGTTCAATCCCGAAATGGGAATAGAACTTTTCTATCCTCAGCTGCTTGTCCGTATCGCCGATATCGTACTTCTTTCCCATCTCCCAGTCTACCGTCTCTACCACCTTGTCGTCCCTTATGAAAGTGAAGAGCCTCTTGTTATCGGGGCCGTGGAGTATCCGTATTTGCTGGCTGACGAAAGAAAAGTCCGGGGGCACGTCACAGGTGAACTTAACGCCCTTGTTCTTGGCCGGGTGCATCTTGTCCCAATCGGGAAAATTTGCAAAGACCCAGCGGGACTCTTTTCCTCCAGGTCCCTCAAGCTCTATCCTGATGGCGGGATTTGCCAGTTGTTGCTGGTCAACGGGCAGGTCCCTTCTGGTGAAGTCCAGCACAAACTCCAGGAACGTTATATTATAGTCTCCAAGGGTAAAACTCTCACCTTTCTCTATGGGGACCTTTTTTGTCGTCTTTTTGTCCTTAAGGGTTGCTGTCAGCGTGGGTTTTTTCAGTGAAACCACCTGTGTGGAGGCCTGCTCAAAGGCCTCTGCCGAATCCAGCCACAGGTACTCGAGCCTTAAGTTCCGTTTGGTGTCGGTGAATGAGTTGCGGTCCTTTGCCACCAGCCATCCCTCCACCGCCACTTTCTCGGAGGCGTAAAGTTGCAGAAAGACGGCCGGGTTCTTGAGCTGTTCGGATTTGTTTACGGCTTCCTCCATTAGTGCCGCATCGGGATAAAACTCCTGGATTGTCACGGCGTAAGGGCTTTTTGGTATGTGCTGCTGGATGCCTACGTCTATCGGTAGCACCTTCTCGCGGTGCTTGTCCTTAACGTAGCTAACGAGCTCAAATTCCGGGGGATGTTTCTCCGTGACGAATTTAATCAGTTCCAGCTCAAAGGGAAGGGGTGCTGACCTGCCGGTTATCTGCTGGAATTGTCGCACCTTTTGGCCCTCGGCTATCCAGAGTGACCCCTTCTGGCCGAACTTGATGCCGATTATGCTGCCTACCAGGATGAGTACTATACTGATGTGCGTGAGCAGGAAGCCAAGCTGAAGCACATCACCACGCCAGCGTTCTATGGTGCAGCAGGTAAGGTTGACGCAGAGGAGTCCAAGCAACAGGACGAACCAGTAGGACTGGAACACGCTGTCCAGCTGCAAAAGCCTCAACAGGGACGCGAGGCTATCTCCGTAGTGGGCGACGTACTCCTGGGGAAGCTTGTTCTGGATTATTAACGTACCCAGCACGCAGGCCAAGGCCATAAGCAGTATCAACACTACTGCCAGCTTTACTGAGACGAACAAACTCCACAGGAGGCTATCGTTATCTGAAGCCCCAGTATTTTTCACAACCTTAGCCATAACTACTGTCTATCGAGCTGGCCGGAGAAGCCGGTCGGTACTGCGCCGTGTACGGGGGGTCTAAGCTGTCTTAGCTTAGCCCGGCTGCTACTCCTCAGCTTCGATAAGCATGAATTCAACCCTTCTGTTCTTTTTCTTGCCCTCGTCTGTCTTGTTGTCTGCTATCGGGAGGTTTGGGCCATAGCTTACAATGTATATACGGCCCTCCTCGACCCCCCCCTGCGTGGTCATGTACTCGAAGACGCTTAGCGCCCGTCCGGCCGCCAGATGGTGGTTCGAATTCCACAGGTACTTGGTTTTTACTATGGGGTCCGAGTCGGTGTTGCCGACTATTCTGACGCTCTCGCTGGGTCGCGATTTCAAGTGGTCGGCAATCTTCTTCAGGGCTGTCTGCCCTTCCGGCTTTACGGCGGCCATTCCGGAATCGAAGAGTATCATCTCCGGGAGCTGGATTACCGGCCCCTCCGGCGTCTGTCTTACGGTAGCTCCGCCGCCGATGGCCTTCGCGAGATTATTAAGCTCGTTCATCAGCCTTGACTTCTCTTCCGATTCCCTGGTCGCCCTTTCCTTATAGCTGGCCGTCTCCTTCTGAAGGTGGTCGATCTCTTCGGCCTGGTCCCTTATAGTTATGGCCTGGCGACGGTTGAGACCTCTAAGTTCTTCTGTCTCCGCGCACCCCAGGGCCATACCCGTGAACACCATGGCAAGAAACAGTTTTAGACAAAGCGAAATTCTATCCATATTTATTCCTTCCCCAAAGTTTTTGGCATTTTCAGCAACCCCACACCGTAAAATAAATATTTATAAGTGTTTATCTTCCCCGGCAGAAGACGCAGAAGAAGAGAAAAACTTCTCGGCTAATAGACATACGGAAAAAGACTCTCGGGCCGGAAAACCTTCTTTGGGAGGACGGGCCGCACGGCCTTTGTCGTTATAACA